>JBCCSR010000125.1:0-9329 GCA_039199865.1 Bacteroidota bacterium | reverse complement strand
CGTTGATTCTGTGGAATTTCAAATTAGCGCATTAAGACAACATCTCCTTTGTACATTTTTTTGACTCCATCTATGAACTCGATTTCCGCAAAGTAGATGTACACTCCCGTGCTCATTTCTTGCCCTCGAAAACGACCATCCCAAGCAAAGCTCCGTTCATTGGGGGCAAAGTCTTCGGCAGAGTAAAGCAATTCTCCCCAACGACTAAAAATGCGAAATTCATTCACCTGAGCAATACTGATTTCATTGGCATAAATCATAAACAAATCGTTGTTGCTATCTTCATTGGGAGAAAAAGCATTGGGAATGTACACCTCTCTTACCTTTTGAACTGCTACTTCAACCTTATTGGTAGCGATACAACCATTCTCAGAAACCACCGTTACTTGATAAGTGGTAAAATCAAGGGGAGCAGCAATAGGATCCAAACAATCTGTACAGGATAGCGCAATGGCCGGAGTCCAAATGATCGTGTCAATTTGGAATTCCGGCACATTTACGGTTGCTATCAATTGATATTGTTCTCCCAATTGTATTTCAAGATTGGACGCTATGTCCACCTGAAGTTCCGGTACACCTGGAATAAGCACTTGGTGCTCGTAGTCACATCCATTGGCATCTTGAATCAACAGGGTGTAGTTTCCGGGAGCCATCACAAAAGCAGTATCGATAAAATAATTTTGCCCTCCATCAATAGAAATCAAGTAAGGGCTTTGTCCTCCATAAATCTGAGTAATCCCAAAGGCACCAAGATCACCAAAACACAAGGGGGCCTCGACCTCCACCTCGGCATCATAGGGACGATCCTCATTTTGTTCTACCCGTACTTCATCCGTAGCTATACAGCCATTCTCTTGGTTAGTAACCAGCAATTGGTAAACCCCAGCGGCATCAACCAGTGGAAATAATCCGTTGGCCCCTTCTACAATGCGGCCATCCGTACTGGTCCAACGATAGGAAAAACTAGCTCCGGTAGAAGAAGCACTGGCATTGAGTTGCAAGGTAGGGGTATTGCAATCTAGCATCTCTTCCATGTTGCCCGCATTGGCAAATGGAGGACTGCGATCTTCTCCGACTGAAACAGATTGTGTCGCAGAACATCCATTTGACAAATTGGTGATGGTCAGTTGGTAAGTTCCAGGAGCATCAATTGTCGGACTGAGATGATCTGGATTGCCAACAAAGTTTCCATCCGTAGTATTCCATTCCAAAATAAAATCAGGACCTTGGGTCGATAGACTCGCATCTAATTGGACCATAGATTCAAAACAGGTGATGGTTGCTGGAGGAGCAATATTTACCTGGGGGACTTCAACGTCAAGGGTAATGAGGATGTCTGCTGTACTGGTACAACCATTAACAAGATTGGTAACCGTCAATTCATAAGTGCCTGGACTTTCAATTTCAGGATCGGCAATATTGGTACTAGCTGGTGGTAAAAAACCATCTACTGTGGTCCAGTCAAAACTCAATTGTCCCACCGGTGCCGAGCCCAATGCATTCAAGACTGTTGAGGTTTGGTTGCAACTCAAGGCTGTACTCCCGAGCGCAATCAACTGTATCGTGGGTGGCGTCAAATCTTGTTCCACTAAATTTTCTGCCACCGCAGTACAGCCATTGCTTTGATCGGTCACCATCAATTCGTAGATACCCGGAGCCGCAATAATTGGATTCAGTCCATCCTCACCGCTGATAATCTGTCCGGTAGCAGTAGACCATTGGTAAGTGATGCCTGCTCCAAGCGAAGAGCCCTCTCCACTCAAAGTCAATACCTCTGTATCACAATCCAAGTACTCAGTGACCGTTTCCACTAAAGCCGTAGGAGTGGCCACATCCTCGACCAGCCCAACCGTTGAACTATTTTCACAACCTGTTTGCAAATTCACAATCGTCAGTTGGTAAGTCCCTGGTGCATCCACAACTGGTAACAAAGCATCTTGCCCACTGACTAAATTTCCGTCCGTTGTCGACCATTGGATGCTGAAATCCGTACCACTCGCCGAGGCGCTGGCATCTAACTGAACTTGAGGTTCCGAACAAGTCAAAGTGGGTGGAGGATTGATGGCTATGACTGGAGGTTCAATATTTTCTGTAATGGTAAAGTCCGTTGAGTGGGTACAACCATTGATGTTGTTGGTGACCAAAAGAGTGTAAGTTCCAGGATGTTCAATGGCTTGATTGGGCAAATCAGGCATGCCAGAAATTAATACGCCATCGTTTGTTGACCAAAGGTAGGAAACCTCACCATTGGGTTGAGCATTCATTCCGCTCAATAGAGTACTCGGCGTTGTACAAGTCAACATCGATACCCCATCCAAAAGAATATTGGCGACTGGAGGACTAATATCTTCGACAACCATCACTGTATCCTGACGAACACAACCAGTATTCAAATTGGTCACCGCCAAGATATACATTCCGGCCTGATCAATTAATGGACTTAGTCCCGTCATTCCATTGACGATTTGACCATTTGGCGTAGACCACAAATAAGCATACTGACTGCCCACCGACGCTGTTGCCCCTAAATTGACCTGCGTAGCCGAACAATTGAGCAAAGCATCCGTTCCTGCTTCAACGCTAGGAATAGAGGGGTCAAATGGAACCACTACTTCCAATATTTCCTCACAACCCAAAAAGTCGTGTACGGTAACCCAATAGTTGCCTGCGGTCAGACCACTCAAATCAGCAGTAGCCGCAGTATTGCTCCATTGATAAGTATAAGGCGCCTGACCGCCGTCGACCGTAATCGCAATGCTGCCATCATTCGCCTCTGGACAAGAAACGGTTCCAACCAAGGCATCCAACTGCACTTGGGTTTCCATGACCGTTCCAGCTCCAGCCACCATTCCCTCACAAGCACCAATGACATTTTGTAAAAGATAAGTCCCCGCAGTCGATACTGGCAATTGAAAGGGATTATCGGTAATGCCCGTCAGTGGCGTTTGACTAATATTATCAATGCTGTACTCCAAACGCCAAGGGCCTACCCCAGTAAAATCAACTTGCAAGGCACTTTGAGGACTTTCCGAACAAATCTGGACAAAGCCACTAATCGTGGCAGTAGGCAAATCGACCACTTCCACAGCGATAGTCGTCGTCGCAGTGTTGCCACAAAAATCAGTAATAGTCAATTCATAATCAGTGGAACTTGCCGGAGAGACCGTAAGGGTCTCTGTCGTATCTGTAGTACTCCACAAGTACGTATATCCGGGAAGCCCACCAAAAGTTTCCGGGACTAAAGTGACAGACTCGTTGAAACATAGGGTGTCCATCACCGCATTCGCAGTGAGGGCTTGTCCGTCTAAGATTAGTATTTCAGTGAAGGGGATTTCACAAGAGCAAGGTGCATCCATTTCCAAAATGATCTGTTCGGTTCCTTCCACCAGTGCATCTTCATAAACTGTAACGGGAAGATAAAACACAGAATCTCCAGCAGGAATGGTAATAGAGGTTGGCAGTGGATCGTAGTCCACTCCGGCAGTAGCCGTACTTAAATTGGAAATGCTGTAGTCGATCACCAAATCTGCTGACAAATCATCATTGGTTCGTTCGAATACGAAAAAACCATCTGTACAAGATTCTGTAATTTCATTATTGCCAAACCCAGGAACCTCAGTAGTAACATTTGCAGTCCCTCCAGCACTAAAACTATTGGCTTTGAGAAAGACCGCAGAATCGTAATACCCATCATCTAGATCAGCAATGATCAATTTAATATGATACGTTTCGCAGGGAATAACATTGGCCATTGCAGTCATGACATTGGTAAATCCATCGTACTCCATATTGTCAATGGCTACCCCATCGGTCATGGGATAGTTGTCACAGGTCAATGGCATCGAGTTGTGTTGTTCTACCGGAATGTTATTTTGGTAATAAAAACTATTCGACAGATGATTGATGGAGTTGATCGAAATGTAGTCCGATGTTCCAGGAACAATAGCAATATTTTCGGCATCATCCGAAAAGGGACCATTGATTCCGGGTCCACTGATAAAAAAGCCAAACACATCATTGAAATCGCTGTCTACATACTCACAATATTCTTCTGAGGCAAAAACGTACTCAAAGGAAACAATCTCATCCGTTGGCGTAAAATCAAATTCAATAGCAATTCCATCATACAACACGAAATTATCATCGTCAATTAGCGTGGTCAAATCGGGATCGTAATTGATTCCAGTCATCCAATTTCCCGTGTTGAACGCATCGTTGGGTCCGCTGGCATTCTCGATTCGTCCGGAGGAAAGAATGATGCCCTCCTCCATGCCCACTGCATCCATTCCATTGTTGAAATAGCCAAAACTCTGTTCCGAGCCATCGACAGTGATACTGCCGTCTTCAATCTGGAAACAGTCGCCACCAATGAAGATGTCTTTTACCAGTTCTTCAACGGTGTATTGCTCATGATCAGTCATGATGCCCATAAACGATTCGGCATTGGCTTGGGGAGAATCAACACAGGACGTACAAGCCAAAGTCAGTACAACTGGCAACTGACCCGGACAGGCTTTGTTGCTCAATAGTAAATCGATAGACTCCTGGCTCGCTCGAAAAGAATGGCTTTCTTCATCGGCAATGGTCCAAGGTTTTGTAGTAGCTCTCCAATGGATTTTCGGCCGACAATCATCGCGATGATCATCGGCGTTTAGCCAGAGTTGGTACACTTCATTGGGTTGAAGATTTTTCACTTCAAGTAAATGATCACCGGAGTTGAGTACAATGGGATAGCGAATCGCTCCGGCTTCCAAGGTAATGGTGTCTTTAATGTTCAGATCGGGATTACAATTTGTATCTTTTTGTTGGGCGGAAAAGCTTCCAAACATCCACAGAGGAAGCGCAATCCATTTTAGTAGAGATACAATCATATTAAAATGGGATAAGTTGACCTTACGGATGGTAAAAAGCGATGCGGTCATCCGAGCAGTCGAATTAAAAAATGTCAAAAACGGGCTAGTGCTACGAAAGCAGATAACAATTTGCTTTCAAAACAAAAAATAGGTATAAGGGGCATTCTCTTACAACAGAAAATAGCCAAAGGTGGAGGCTGTAAAGCTGTAGCAAATAAACCCGTCAACACCTGCTTATGCTTTTGTAAGGCAGGGATCATGGTTTTTACTTTACCAGTGCAATTGATCAGAAAAATGTCTGTAGAAAAAAGGAAGACATTTAAAATCGGTTCTTGATAATTGTCTGATAATCAACAAATTCATTCATTCTACCATCGAGTATGCGTTCTCTAGCAGCTACTCTTTGGTAGGGATCGAAGCGCAACATAAACATTGCCTTTCAATGCTTTGAAAGAATCATGTTTCATATAATTCCAATAATGGGTGTAAATATGTCCTATGGACGATCAGGGGGGTGACTCAGAAAGTCAAAAAAATAGTGTGCGGTTTTAAGAAGTGCTAAAAGTATTTATTTTTTTTGGAATTAAAAAGAATCAAGTAGAATTTTTGATTTTTTTAATGCCCTGTAGGTGATAAGTAACCTTCCAGCCGAGGCCGGAAGGTTGCCTAATAACAAATAATTTCGCCGAGGTGAGCATTTTCGACATCACTATTGTCATTTAGGTCGGGTAAAATTATTGCTTTTCCAAGGGAGATGCAAGTGGTGGACGGAAATGGTTTTGCTCAGAAGGTAACAAAACATAGGGATTGACTAGTCGTTGGCAAATAAAAAATGGCATGAGTAAGAGCAATTTACATCGTGTGAATCACTCTCACTGTCTGCCAAAATTAACACTGACACATAGCTTTATATTTTTCGATAGACTTTTCGTTAAAAAAGGAACTTCATTTGAGCTTAAAGTCTATTCAAGAGGCACTATAAGAACATTATGGTAGGGGTCAAAAAGGTAACAGCTAAAGGTCCTGTTTTTTGTATTTTTTTGTGGTAAAAATTCAGGCAAGTCTGCTTTCGATTGGCCTCGACATCGTCAGCTATTTTAAAAGGCAATAAGGCATGTTGCCTTGCCTCGTCTAAAGGCAATTCACCTCATTTAGATGGGGCTTTCTAAAGGAAGAAAAGTGGAGAGAAATTGGATTACAGCTTTTCTAACAAGTCAAGTGCAGCTTGTCTTTTAAAGGAAAATCGGTCTTGATCTAGTTGTTTCAATTGCTGAGCACAATTGTCAAGATCATTTTGTTTGAGATAAGTCAATGCTTTGAACCAAAGGGCTTGTTCTTCGTAGAGGGGATCTTTCGCATTGATCAGATCATCGAAATGTTGGATGGCTTTCGCAAAATGATTGAGTTCTAGTTCTGCAATGCCCAGGGCCAGTTTTGCCTTCGTATTGATGGAGTCGGCCAACACACTTTCTAATGGGCCAATGACTTTCTCAAAAGCTCCTTCTCGATAATAACGGCTTGCATCTGCTAACTTCGTATCGTTCTCTCCGGCTCTACTGGTAAAAGAGATGGGATAGGCTTCATAATGTTGGGCAAAGAGTTGTTGAGCATCGGGTGTTGGTGTTGTGGACCACCACATTCCGGCGGCTAGGAGTAACAAAACACTAGCGGCAAGCGCCAGCCAAGTGTACAATGGACGAATGCGGCCAATACTTTTTTCCGTAGACGTAGAAGCAGGCTGTTGATCTAGTACCCGATTGTGAATGTTTTGGATACGTTCTTTCAATTGCAAATCTCCAATATCCTCAAGAACATCCAGGCTTTTTCGACGCTCTTTCACTTCATTGGCCAGATCAGGGTCGCCCTCCAATTGTTGTTCAAACAGACGCAAACTTTCTCCTTGTAATTGTCCCATGAGGTATTGATCTATTTGTTCGTAATTGAATGTATTCATCTCTCTTATAGTTCAGTGGTTACTTCAAATCATTTTTCAATGTGGGTAGCTCCTGAATCAGCGTCCGCAGTTTTTTCATACAGGCTGACTTCTTGTTCTTAGCAACTTGCTCATTGGCATAGTCCATTTTCTGGCTAACTTCCTTCATGCTCAGGCGATCGTAGTAAAAATAGAGGAGTATCTTTTTGCATTTACTGCCCAATTTTTCTAGCACCTTATCCAGTAAGTTTCTTCTTTCCTCATCTATTAAGTCTCTGATAATGCTTTCCTCCACGGGGATGGCCTTCATCTCCTCCGAGATAGGACTTTCTCTGCTACTTTTCTTCAATTGTTTCAACCACATATTCCGACAGATCGAATACAAATAGGCTTCCACATTGATCTGGGCATGCAATTTTCCCCGCCTGGCCAGTTTGTAGAAGGCGACCAAACCATCCTGAAAGATATCATCTACATCCGAAACTGCCCCATTATTGTTGAGTACAAAGCGTTTCACCAAGGTATACATCCGTTGATACAGATAAGTCAATGCCTTGTCGCCCTCTACCGTATCGGTTGATGCTAACTGTTTAATAATTACCTCGTCAGGTACTCTATTCATATGTCGACTTATAATTTCATTATAATTTCGAGAAAAAGGTAATCAAAAAAATACCCAAATCTACATTTTTTTTATCGATGCCGTTTTTTTCACTGCTTCAGCTCACTCATTCAAAGGCACGGTTCAATCGTTCAAAAGTCGGTTGGGCTCATTGTTGCTTAGCAACTTCGTCTTGCAAAGCCAAGCGCAACATACCACATCCAACTCATAATAGCTCCCCTGGCCATTGCTCCTGTAATATCCTCAGGGGTCAATGAAGCCCTCATAAAAGCCCTAGAAACTCCATGAGGGCCTCCCGATGACTCGTCGAAACTTGTACTTTGGTATGATCGTCCATCACCACTTCGGCTGGTTTTCCTCTGATAAATTTCGTTATTTTATTGAGATTGATAATTTGAGAGCGGTGGACCCGCATAAAGTTGAATTCGTGCAGCATACTTTCGAATTCACCAATATTTTTGGCGGTCATATATTTGCTGCCGTCACTGAGATAGAAAATAGTATACCTTCCATCCGCTTTGCAGCGAACAATGTCTTCAATTTTGATAAACAAATATCCTTCCGTAGTTGCCAGCGAGAGCTTGGGACTGTGCCCAAAATAGTTTTCTTGAAACAAATTTAGTTTCTTAGACTGATGGGGTACAATCGCCAAACGAGCTTTGTCGACGGCCTCCCGCAATTCCTCCAATTCGATGGGCTTGAGTAAATAATCAACGGCAGAAATGCGAAAAGCACGAATCGCATACTCTTCGTAGGCAGTGGTAAAAATGATTTTGAAGGGCACCTCAGGAAAATACTCCAACAGAGCAAAGCCATCTTCTCGGGGCAATTCGATGTCTAAAAACAAAAGCTCGGGCTCATGTTGACGAATCAGCGGTACGGCTTCCGCCACCGTGGCAGCCATGGCCACGATTTGAATATCTTTGACAAATTCTTCTAAAAGGGCCTTTAGAATTTCTCGACTGGCCAGTTCATCTTCGACAATAATTGTTCTCATATCCATCTGATAAGAAGGTCCATAAGATCATGTTTAAATTTTACTTTGTTGATCAAAAAACAAATATTTTTCGTCCAGAGAGTAATACTTAAACATAACCTAAAATTCATAATTAGTAACAAAAGATCAAACGACAATTGGTTCCAAGAGCTTCCCCACGCTCATTTTTCAAGTCAGTGATCGTCAAGCGAATCTTGGGCTGTTCTGGAGGTCGTTTGCTATTGATCAGTTGTATCCGTTCTTCGATCACCGTACTACTTGAGTGACTCTTGGTCTTTCTCCTCTTCTGATTGATTAACTTCGACTCTGCCCTACCAATGCCGTTGTCTTCAATTTCAAAGACGATTCCCTCCAATTCTTCCCGAACAGAAAACTTGAGGATCCCCTTTTCTCTTTTGTGAAACAGGCCGTGTTTGAAGGCATTTTCCAAAAGGGGTTGAACCATTAGCGTTGGAATACTGATCGAACTATTGCGGAGATGCTCGTCGATGTGCAAGTCCATGGTCACACGATCACTGAAGCGGAGATGCTCCAAAGAAAGGTAATTTTCCAGGAATTGAATTTCCTCCGACAAGGTTACCCGATCGTATTTAGAATGTTCAAAAATAGACCGAATCAGCTTGGAAAAACGAGAGAGGTATTTGATGGAAGTCTGCCGATCATTTTTCAATAAAAAATACAAAATGGCATTGAGGGTATTGAACACAAAATGTGGATTCATCTGCGAGCGCAAGGCAGAAGCCCTTAGCTGTTCGATGCGCCGGATGTATTTTTCCTCCCGTCGTTGACGTCGTTGTATGCTCTGCACAAAAAATTGGACCGTTCCCAACAAAGTGATCAAGGCCAGCAAACGAAACCACCATCTTTCCCACAGGGGGGGGTGAATAGCAATGGTCATCCGAGCAGTTCGACTGTATTTTCCAT
>JBCCSR010000124.1:0-9350 GCA_039199865.1 Bacteroidota bacterium | reverse complement strand
CCAGCACTGCTCCCATTCGATCCGGTGAAATCCATTACCAAGCCTCCCCCAAGGTGAACCCTCCACTTGATTTCGAACCCGGATACAGCTACGTCATTCAGCCCAGTCGCGAACGGCTATATGAATACGACTGGAAAAAATTAGCTGATCCATTGCCCCGGAAATGGGCGACCCAAACACTGGGTGATTTGGTACTACATCCTGCGGATTTGGAGGCCTTTGACCATCCTGAACTTGATTTTACCTATCATCAGAATGGTTCGGACAATCGGTCTAAAAGAAATGGAGCAACCTATGTGTTCAAGGCGCCAACCAAGGATCCTAAAAAATTGCTTTTTATTCTGGAAAGAGATTCGACCGTCAAAAAGATATTTCCCGCCCATACCACCCGCATTCAAAATCTCAAAGCCGGAAATTACACCTTGTATCAGTTGAATCGGGATGGCAGTTATTGGCAACAAGATTTTTCCCTTGGCGAAAAAGAATGGCTATTTCAAGATTTATCAGATCGGGTATTGGTGCCGGATATCACTTATGCACTTTTCAAAAAAGTGTTGCCCAAAAAGTATCAAGACCAGTTCCCGGAGGTAGAAAAACTTTTGGACTACGATACCCAAAGACAATTGCTGGGAAAGACCAACAAGGCCTGGGGAGAAACGGGCATGTTGACGGGCATCGTACTGGACAAGGATACGGAGGAACCCCTTCCTTTTGCCAATGTTTTTGTCAAAGGGACTTCAGTTGGGGCAGTGACTGATTTTGACGGTCGCTTTGCACTGGAAGTTCCCTATCGGGATTATGAATTGCTGGTTAGTTATATTGGTTATGACAAACATGTTGTTCGAATGGATGCGTCAATGGGAGAAATAGAGATTCTGCTGGAGCCTCAAGACGCGGTGCTCATGGAATCGGTTGTGGTGGTCGGTTACAATAAATCTAAAGTGAGTAGCTTGCCGACGAGAGACATTAGCGCCTTGGCCAGTACCGTAGCGGGACTAAGTGTGGTGGATGAGGAGCGACTCCGACAAGCAGAACGAGTACCCGAAGCGATAGTATCCAGTACGGCCTCTTTGCCTTCGGGGGTTCAGTTGCGCCAAAACTTTAAAGACTATGCTGCTTGGCAACCTCGACTGAGTACGGATGAAAATGGAGAGGCTTATTATACTATTCGCTACCCCGATAATACTACTTTGTGGAAGCATTATGTCATTGGAATGAATGATCAGCAAGAGGCTGGAATTGCCATGAGTGAGGCCAGTGCGTACAAAAAGGTAATGGCTCGTTTGTCCGTTCCCCGATTTTTTATTGCTGGGGATGAAAGTGAGTTGTTGGGTAAATCACTCAATTACCGTGGCGATACCCTTGCCATTGAAAGTACCTTCCAATTGGACCAAACGGTGCTTCAATCTCGCAAGAGCCTTTTGGCAAGTGCTTTGATCGAAAAGGCCAAGATAGAAGTTCCCCCAAAAGATAGTGTACAATTGAGCTACACTTTGACGAGTGGTGCCTACGGGGATGGGGAAGAATACCGTATTCCTGTACTCCCCAAAGGTGTAGAGGAAGCGGTAGGTAGTTTTTATTTCCTAGACCGAGATACCAGCTTTCATCTCGAATTTGATCCAGCCGACGGACCGATCCAAGTACATGCAGAACAAGATGTTTTGAATTTTTTCCAACACAGTATTGACTATTTGGTTCAATATCCTTACGGATGTAACGAACAATTGGCAAGTCAATTGACAGCCAATTTGTTGGCCAAACAAATCAATCAACAAAGAGGAGAACGCTTTGAGAAAAGTCAATACATTGAAAGGGGCATCAACAAACTGACCAAGCGCCAGCAAGCGGAAGGTTATTGGAGCTGGTGGACGGAGACTCAGCCCGATTTATGGATGACAACCTACGTTTTGCGGGCATTGCACGAGGCCAAACAAATGAATTATGAAGTGCCTGCATTAGACAAAGGCTTGGTTTATTTGACGAATCATCTGGAGCGTTATAAAGGCCGCCAATTGCTCAGTGCACTCGAACTTTTGGCGGATGTTGGACAATCGTTAGACTACGAAAAAGCCCTCCAAAGCATTCCGGATAGTTTGATCCAGGCTAACCTCAACGTTCGTCTGACGATGGCCAAGATTCGGCAGCAGCAGCAATTGCCAATTGATCTGGAAGTTATTTTGAAAGAACGGAAGCAAACAATTTTTGGCGCCAGCTATTGGGGCAAAAAGCAATACCGTTGGTACGATAATGACATTCAGAATACCTTGTTGGCCTACACCATTTTTAAAAGAGCCGGTCGACCGGATATTTATCGCAGCATTGAACACTATTTGTTGCAGCAACGCCAACGACGGTGTTGGAGGAATACCTTTGAGACAGCGAGAATCATTGCCACTTTATTGCCTGCTTATTTGGAGGCGTCCAAAGCATTGACTCCCAATCAGAACACATTATACATTGGCCAGGAAACCATCAACACTAAAGACTTTCCTTTTACCAGGACTTTGGTTGGGGGAGCTAACCTGCGCATTAAAAAAACAGGTCGACTGCCCGTTTATTTGACCCTCTACCAAGAGCGATGGAATCCCGAACCGCAACCCGTAGCGGATCATTTTGTGGTGCAGAGCTGGTTGAAGCAGGAAGGGCAAAAAACGAATGATTTAAAAACGGGATCCATTGCTCAACTCCGCGTAGAAGTGGAAGTAAAACGCAAGGCCGATTACCTACAGCTAGAAGTGCCCATCCCCGCAGCTTGCGCTTACAGCAACAAGCGACAATCTTACGCTTATCGATCTGGAGAAACCTATCGAGAATATTTTAAGGATCGCGTTGCAATCTACTGTCGCTCCTTAAAGCCGGGAACCTACACTTTCAGGATTGACCTGGAGCCTCGCTTCACGGGGACTTATACTTTGAATCCCGCCAAGATGGAGGAAATGTATTTTCCTGTATTCTACGGGAGGGAGGGATTGAAACAAGTGTTGGTCAGATAATGGTTTTTTCTGTGGGGTCGTTTTAGGCTTGCTCACTGGTGGAAGTTGGGGAAAAAGGTAAAAATGAAAAGATTAATTATCTTGCATTGTAGCGTGGGAAAGAAAACATTAGTACAAGATCAATTCATCAGAAATGAACAAGCACCAAATTACCTTCATGATTATTTCGTTGGGCCTATTGATCTTCCTGTCGGGATGTTCTACTTCAGCCAAGATGAAACGAGGGAAAGTGACGCCCACTGATTTTCACGAGCAGATTCATTTTCAGACGGCCAAAGGGTTGATGTTGATTCCCTGTGAGTTGGAAGGACAAACCAAAAACTATTTATTTGATACGGGAGCCCAAGTGACTGGAATTCAAAGAACGGTCTTGAAGGGCAAGCGCGTGACCGTCCGTGGGGCAACAAATAGAACGGTAGAAAATGGAACGGAGGTCTTGAAATCATTCAAAATTAGAACCATCAATTTTCAAAAAACTTTTGCCACCAATGGAGACATGGTTGGCTTAAAAGAACAAATACCCAATTTTGGAGGAATTCTCGGTCGAACGATTATCGATAGGGCCAACTGGCTCATCGATCACCCCAAAAAGGAAGTGATAATTTCCAACAAAGACTTGTCGGATGAAAGTTTTACGGATATCCCCTTACTGGACCAATCTAGCGGAGCTCCCTACACCATGATTGAGCTAGATGGGAAAACGTACAAAGCGATTCTTGATTTGGGTTCTATTGCCGAGTTGAACGTACCGGAGGATCATCCCCTCGCAAAAGTATTGATGGAAGCCTACACTTTTGAGGATCAAGCAAGAGAAAGATATACCGTTGGAGGGCTTCAATCCATTATTCAGAAAGTAGGACAGCTCCCTTCTGTTAAAATCAATGGCCGTGAGTTCAAGGATATTGGAGTAGCGATTAATAAAAGTAGTCAGCTTAGAATAGGGATGAACTTTTTTAAAGCTCACATGCTCTACGTTGATAATCTCAATAAAAAGTACCGTGTCAAATAGTCGATGGGCATATCTGTTGATTTTTCCAAAGGATTTGATTCAATAAGAGATGCCCTTTGCCTAGTGCTAATGAGTACTGACTAAAGAGACATAAAAAACGGAATCATTTGTATGGCTTATTTTATGATCCATCTAGGCTTTTTGTTCACAAATTCGTAACACCATGAAAGAGAAAAATGCAATAGACCAGCTGTTCGATTTTTGTAATGTGATGCAGCAGATGAATGGAGAAATTATGCTGGAGTTGCCCAACTATCCTGTATTTTTTAAATGGGCTATTAAAAATCATGAACAGCTTAAGGAGGCCATTAAGTTTTATAAAAACCCAAACGGTGAGGTCCCCAATTGCATTTGGCAGCCATATGAAAAGATAGGGTCAAATCGTAAACTAGATAAATATTATTTGACAATCTTTGAGCCTGCATTTCAGAGTATTACTGCTGTGATTGTGTCTGATCGATATGGAAATATTTGGATACACGAGACTTTGCCGGGTCCAAAATATGATAATCGATATCTTTCTAAAGACATCTATTCCTTCTTTGAAGAGATGGATCTAAAATTCAAGAGCAATGCTTCTGTGAATAAATCTTTAAATAAAGAATTAAAAGCCAAAGTTTGGTTAGATGAAAAATACAACGAACCAACACAGATGATGGACTTCATTTTGCTGGCCATCAACGAGGCTGGACTGGAGGTATCAAGTAAATATTTAATAGAAGATCGTTCAATTGAAAACGGTAAGACGGTTTGTCAAATAAAATTATTGATTGATCAAATAGAGATGGACTTCATTTTTAATACGGAAGAAGACACATGGAAAATAATAAAAGAAATAAACGCTAGATTAAAGCTAAATAATTTTGGTTACCAATTCGCCTTTCTACATGAGTATGCTTGGGATTCAATGTACATTTTGGGGTTGCTTTCCGAAGGAGAATATGAACTATTGTTGAGAAAGAATTTGATTAGTGTACAGCTCTTAAATTAACGATTGCCAACATTCTGGCTAGTGCCCATCAAATAATGATTTATCGCATTTAAGGGATTCAATGTTTGCTTCAATTCTATTGTAGATCTGCACTTTGATCGTTAGCCATATCCAAGAATTCTATTTTTGAATAGGAGAATTGTATCTAGTACTTATGCTCAGCAAGTCCCGAATAGCTGGAAGGAATTTTCTACCTTTGCTCCATGAAATCGCCACTATTCCAGCGCAAAGGCATTCCTTTCTTCTCCGATAAAACGGATAAGGATTTTCAAAAAGATCCCTACGAAAGATACGACCCGATGGTGATCAGACAGTCGGCCCTACACTTAGCCGATCAGCTATGGGGCCAGTATCCTATGCAAAGTATTTTGGATTTTGCCCACAATTATTATCCAAAAGAACGGAGTGTGCAGTTGCTTGAAGTAGGCAGTGGGCTCGGACGCTGGATCGCTACTTTGGCGCAAGCCTATCCTCAGGCCGAATGTTGGGGAATCGATTATAGTTATCAAATGTTGAAGCAGGCCCAGGAATTTTGGGTACAGGGAAAAAGCATTTCCATTGATTTATCCAACAAAGGATTACCGCAAGTGGGTCACTTAAAAGGGCATCAACTTGATAATTTGAATTTTGGCTTGGCCAAAGCGACTGATCTTCCATTTGATGATCATAGCCAGGATTTGGTGCTCAGTAGTTTTCTCCTCGATCGATTGGAGGAGCCTCACGATGGTTTGCTGGAAATGTATCGTGTTTTGAAATCCGGAGGAAAACTGATTTTGATTACCCCACTTAACTTTGATCGGGCCGCACATTGGGAGCAACTGTATCCTCCCACTAAAGTGAAGCATCTGCTTGAGCAAATTGGCTTTGGCATTTTGGATTGGCAAGAAAAATGGATGATAGAAGAGCCTTTGGATGCGAGGGGGAATCTAGTGGTATGGAATTGTCTGGGATTGGTGGGAAGTAAATAGTGGGTTTGGGAGGCCTTGTCCTGCGGCTATCTTAAGCCATCAAAAAAAGAAACAACTAGCCATATCTCTAGCACGAAAAGATTCACGATTAGCCAAACAGAATATTCTGAAAACCAGATTTGCCTTACTTATTCAACTAGCTTATCAAGACGAAAGTTGCACTATAATTGACGTCTATTGAAAAGGAATCTATCAATGCTATTGTAGCGTTATGACCAGTTGTTTAGCCTAAAATTTACCTTGTTATATTTTTTCTTAGACCGATTTGAATGCCGTATACCAAAGGACGAGTGGCAGAGGGACTATCTTTCAACTCCCAATTACTCAGGTACTTTGTACCGTTAACGCGAGAAAACACTTGCGTATTCGGACCAATTTTGAAATTGTAGGACAATGCGAAACGCAAACCCAATTGATGGCCGCTAAACAAAGGATTGCTGCGGTTGAAAGCAATGACATCAAAATGTTCATCCAATCGTTTTCCTTCACTTTGTAAACTGAACAAATAAGCAACCCCACCGTAAACGCCAAGACTGGACTTGTTGCCAATGGACTGTAGGAAACGATAACCTAAACTCAAGGTGTGCAGTTGATAGCGGTTGTATTTGATTTCGCGGTAGCTACGGGTACCGTTTAGGACGACATCTTCTCGTTCTGCACGGATCAGATCGCCCGTCAAACTGTTGATGACCTCTCTGACAATGACATCCTCTTGGTAAACTTGGATCGGACGAGAGCCATCATAGTCAAACAATTCTTCAAAGGTTGCGTATTCGTAATCAATTTGTAGGGCTTGGTTGGGCTTAAAAAATATACTGAGTGTTGGCGTAAAACTCCAACCGGGATAACCACTTACATAATCGTGATTGATGTTTTGTGGATCAGCGGCCAACCAATTGGTTAGTCCTCCAGCTACACTGACTTCTAGGTAAGTCTTGAAGTGTTGCTTTCTGGGGTTCTGAAAAGTAGCGGGCAAGTCTCTAGTAAATGGGATCATTCCAAAAGCGTAAGAAGGTAGCGCAGCGATGCCTACGAGTTTAAGTTTCGAAACCTCTACCGTGTTTTTTGGGTTTTGAATTTTCAGGTCACTCGTTTGCTTTGTTGAGTTGTCCTCTGTTTTGTTGATTTGTTTTCTTTCTTCAGTTGTTTCGAATGTTACTCCTTGGTCGTTTTGTTTGGAGGAGCGTAGGTTTTGGGTCACTCGCTCCTGCTTTGTAAACTTAAAGTTGGATTTTGTTTTATTTTTGTTGAATCGTTTTTTTGTTGACTCAGTAATTCCTTCACTTATTTTTTTGTTTGGGATGTCTTTTTTTGTCTCGTCCGTAGTGGTGGGAGCGATTGCGCTCGCGGAGTCGATTTGTTTTGTTGACTCCTTTTGTTCCTTATCGACTACAACAAACGCTTTTGATGTTTCTTGATTAAAATAGTTCAAGGCCAACCAGCTTCCTGTCCCACAGCCGCTGAACAATAATAACAGCAAGAAGGGCCAACGATTTTTGGATGACTTGGGTGAAGGTTGCTCCATTCTCCCATAGATTCCTTCTTTCATCTGCTCCCATTCGAGATCATTGGGCAGATCCTCATGGCGATGGCCATCTTCAATGTTGAAATTTTCGTTAAAGTAATCCATAAAGATCTTTTTGAATGCGGCTTAATAAATAACGTCGGGCCCATTTCTTTGCTCGGGTCAGTTGAGAGCGGGAGGTTTCTTCTGTAATATTCAATTCTTTACTGATTTCTTTGTGCGTGTAGCCATCCATGACGGAGAGCATAAAAACCAATTTGTATCCCGAAGGCATTTCTGCTAAAATGACTTCTACATCTTTCCTTTTGAGTTCGGTTGGCAGCGGACTTTCATCGATCATTTCCGGAGATGCCTCAATGCCTTTAGCTACAAAAAGGGGTCTTGATTTTCGGATATGTTTGAGACATTCATTGACGGCAATCTTTCTAATCCAACTATTGAATGTTCCCTTTTGGGCATCAAAACTTTTGATATTGGAAAAGACCTTTGCAAAAATCTCCTGCATCATATCTTTCCGAAAGGCAGCATCCCAAATGTAGCGTTTGACATGACTGTAAACATAAGGTGCACAATCTTTGTAGAGCTGTGCATGCCCCTGTTCTAATCCTTGTTTACACCATAATATCACCTTAGGATCGGTCAAGTTGATTTGTTTTTCTTTTAAAGGAAAAAGAAAGACGTCGCCTCCCTTTATAAAAAAGGAGACAACATCTTTTTCTGTGAATTATTGACAAGAAGTCAGGAATGTAAAATAAGATTCAAAGTCTTCAATCGTTACTTCTTCTCCCGTTGCTACTGAAGTCACTGTCACTGGAAGAACGATATTTCCCCACACGGTTGGATCGTTGAGAAGGTCTTGAGCGGCTGCCTCATCAGCAACGCTATTCACTTCGCCAGTTGTGGCATCAGTGTACTCCACTGGATAGTTCAAGCTGTAACACTCTTGACCTTCGATCAAATCAGAGCTAAAGATGAAGCCGATCACATCGATGCCCAAATCGATGGGAGGGAGGCAATCTAACCAAGCTTGATTCAACTCTTCGTCGTTGTTGACCACCAGCTCCTCTCCATCTCCGTTGACGAGTGTCAATGGATAGATGTGTTCTAAAATCAAACCGTTGAGCATCGCATTACAGAGATCATCATGGTTATTGATCACAACTATGTTGCCATCTTGGTCGGTCATTTCGAAGGGATAAACATAATCCCAGCATTCGCCGAATGGATTAACTCCACCATTCCCTGGTTCTTGAACGTCACATTCGATCAATAATCCGAATAGTGCTTCATCGTCATCAGCAGTAACTGTGTTGCCATCTTCATCTACTAAGTTCAGTGGAAACTGGAAAGAAAGATCATAGTTGGTAGCAATGAGATCAACAAATTCGTCTTCATCATTGGCTACAAAGGTCTCGCCAGCGCTATTGATCAAGGTAATCGGGTATTCCAATTCGTAGCAGGATTCTGAGATGAGAAAAGCGGGAAATCCACCGTTGCCCCAGCCAGAGCTAGGAATACAAGCAGCAAAGGCTTCGGCCAAAGCCTCTCCATCATTGACAGTCGCTGTCGTACCGTCCAAGTTGGTGATATTGATGGGATAAACAAAATCAACGTATTCTACATCGGGGTTTAGTGCCGCCTCAAAGTCTTCTGTGCTGTTAATGGTAACGGTTGTTCCGTCGATGTTAAGATCAAAGGGGAAATCTACTGAAAAACAGCCCAAATCTAAAGCGTCAGAACTGCTCACAGAAGGTGCCATTTGTCCAATCAGAGCATTACTGGCTCTGGTCTCGGTATCTACTTGTTCGATTTCTTCCTCCATGATTGAAATTTCTTCCTTTTTGCTACAGGAGGAAAAAGCAAT
>JBCCSR010000123.1:0-9367 GCA_039199865.1 Bacteroidota bacterium | reverse complement strand
GCTTCGACTTCGACTTCCGGTAAATTCTGTTGAGTAATGCTGTCCTGCTGTGTCCATCCATGCTGTGCCAGAAGACAGAACAATAAGACAAGCGGTAGAGATAGACTAAATTTCTTCAAAACGAAAGACATAAAATTGGATTGATGAGCTGTTGAATGCAAAAAACAAAACTACAGCTAATTTATCATTATCTTTTACTCCAATTTTTCCAAGGACGTCAGCTAAGTGTCAAATCAATTGAGCCTCGCCAAAAGCCATTCTCTTTCGGTTAGTATTTCCGTTTTGAGCACCTCCCCTTTGAACTGTTCAATGGCATGCCGATCGGTTAAGTTGAGGGACAGGAGTCGATTGGTAAAATGAATCAGATTCCGATAATTTTTCCGGTGATAACCCAAGCCCGATTTGCGACGAAGGTAAGAGCTAAACGCATCCAAATGACTTTGTAGCAGTTCAAACTCATTGAGTTCGTGGTAAATTTTTAGCAAAAGGGTACGAGCACCAAGGTTGAGGAGTAAATCGTGATAATTGGCTCTTTGTAAAAGGGGAATCGCAGCATCATAGTCCTTCCGATGATAAGCGATCTTGGCCCGGTTAAAGCTAAACATTCTTTCGCGATAACGTTTTTCCAGACGGGGCATCCACTCGCCAATAAACGATTCTGCCCAATCGCTTTGATCGATTTTTAGGGCAGCAGAAACAATATTGTGATAGGTAAAACGCGACAACACCCCATTTTGCAAAAGGTATTCCCGATCGAGCCCTTTGCGGTAAAAATCCATGATGTCTACAAAATAATGGCGAAATCCATCATTGGCTCGGCGTACACAATAATTGATAGCCAAAATGTATAGATTGTGAATTTCTTCCTGATCAAAGTATTGCCCCCTTTCCAGCAGCTCTTTTTTGAAAGACTGAAACCATTTTTCCTCTTCGGGCGTTTCCAGCATGCGGTAACAATAATAATAAATGCCAATGGCTGGAATAGCGATCAATTTTTGTTCTTCCAGATAGGTGAAGATTTGGTCGATAAAACCCGAATCAAATCCCCAGTTGTAAATGCGATCGTGGATCATCAGTTCGCAGCTTTGTCGGAGTTTCATACTCAAAAAAGCAATGTCCAACTGCTCGATGACCTTTTGAAAATCTACCGTCGCATCTGGCTTGGTGTGAGAAGCAATTTTGTATTTTTCCAATTCGAATTGAAATTGCTGGTAGAAATATTCTGCATTGCGCAAAGGCGCTTTTTCCAAATAAAGTACGCCCTTGTTCAAAGCCGTTTTGTGGAGCTTATCCATACCTTTGGATCGATACCAGGCAGCCGTTTGCAATTTGATTCCCACTTTATCCTCCAAGGTTTGTTCTACGGCGATAAACTGCTCTAGCAAACGCTGAAGGTAAGTCATCAGTAAGCGCAGGTCCTGCTCAACGTACTCTTTTTCTGGAAAAGTACTCTGCCACAGCTCTACTCTACTCAGGGCTTTTTCACGATCAATGGCCCTCTTCAGGCTTTGGTACAAATCCACTAAATCCCGGCGCTGATTGAAGTATGGAGACTGTAAAAACTTACCAAATCCATTCAATTGACGAGCAGAGGGGCAATGAAGGCTCTCCCAAAGACGAGTTTGTAACATTTTTTATCTAAAATAAGTCAACTAATTTGCTTTTAAAGCACTCATTTCCAATATAAATTTACATAAACTCGCTCATTTTTTACTCAATAACTGGCAAAATTTGTTTTTGTTCACTCACAAAAGGGGACGTACATTTGTTACATGAAAGCCATAATTCGCGTTTTGAGGCCAATGAATTGATTATTTTGCATAAATCCCACCGAACATGGTGGAACGAAAAATTTTAAAACATGAACAGATTTCGCCCCTTTAGGTATCTCACCACCCTCCTGCTGTTCGCCGCAGTAGGCATCAATATCCATGCACAGAATCTCTGTAATCCAGATGATCTTGCTCCCATTGCCGTATGTGTTGCTGATCTCACCATTGAATACGATGCAAGTCAAGATTTTACCATTTCAGCCAGCTCGCTCGACGATGGTTCCTCGGACAATTGTACCCCACTGGAAGACCTCGCCTTTTTTATCTCACAAGACCCCAACCTCACTCAACCTCCCGCCACTACCGACTTGACCTTTGCCGCCGGTACCAGTGGTACATTTGACCCTACGATGTGGGTGGTCGATACGGCAGGATTGTTTAGTACTTGTTGGGCCTCTATTACCCTTCTCCCCAATACAAATGTCTGCGACCCAGATCTGACGGCACCGATTGCCGTTTGCGACCTAAATGTCACCGTTCAACACGACGGGCTCAGTACAATTGCCGTTTCCGCTAATTTATTTGATGATGGTTCCTGGGATGCTTGTACGGACCAAAGTGATTTGTCCCTCTTCGTCACCCTAGACCTCAGTCTCACCAATCCTCCCAGTACTCCAACGCTTAATTTCCCCCCCGGTACAACCGGCAATTTTACGGTAGCACTTTGGGTGGTGGATGAAGCCGGACTCACCAATACCTGCGTGTCTACCCTACAGCTGATCAGCGATACCGCTTGCAATCCTGATGTGAATGCACCGATCGCAGTTTGCAACAGCAGTTTAGCGGTGACCAATATTCCGGGGGAAGACTTTGTCATCACTCCGGAGATGATCGATGAGGCATCAAATGACAACTGTACCTCAGATGAAGATTTACAGTTTTTCCTCAGTCTCGACCCCAGTTTGACCGCCCCTCCGAGCACGGAAGTCCTAACCTTCCCAGCCAATACCAACGATATCTTCACCGTTCACCTGTGGGTTGTTGACGAAGCGGGCCTCTATTCCTCTTGCTTCACACAAGTACAATTACAAAGTTTTCAGTTCATCTTTGGAAACGTATTTGTCGACGACAATAACAACTGTATCCTGGACCCGGAGGAAGTAGGCAATGGAATTTCCACCTATCCCGTTCGCTACACACTGGACCAAGGGGTATCCTATACGGTTCAAAACCCAAATGAAGAGGGTGTTTTCGGCTTCTCGCTCAATACTTCGGGATCAAGTGAACTCACGATTGAAGTGTTGCTTCCGCTGGGAACCAGTTCAAGCTGTCCAACCGCTTACACCTTCGACCTCCCCCTCGATGACAATCCAATAGAAATTAATTTCCCGGTTCAATTGGCCAACGATTGCGACAACATGATGGTCGATATCTCCACTCCCTTTTTGCGACGTTGTTTTCCCGTAGTCTACACCGCCAATTACTGCAATGCTTCCAACTACGATATCGACAATGTAGAACTGAGCGTTGTATTGCCACCAGAGATGATTCTTGACGATGCAGGCATGGCCTACACTAGCTTGGGCAACAATGAATTTCTATTTGACTTGGGTACGGTACCAGCAGGTTATTGTGATCAAATCCCGCTGACCGTCATCCTCGATTGCACCGTTCCACTGGGCGCTACCAAATGCGTACAAGCCTCCATTATCCCCAACAATTGCCTGACAGCAGCATCTTCTTGGTCAGGAGCAAGTTTGGTGGCCGAAGCTACCTGCGACGAAGGGACTGGAATGGTTGAACTCTCCATCACCAACGTAGGATTAGAGGCCATGCCCGAAGCCCGATCCTATCTCATTGTGGAGGATGTTATCATGTATCAGTATGATCCTATTCAGTTGGCACCTGGGGAAAAACACAGCATCGAACGACCCGCCAATGGCTCGACTTGGCGCATTGAAATGGAGCAGGCCGAAGGCCATCCAAGTCTGAGTACGCCCGCAGCTGTCGTCGAGGGTTGTGGTGGCTTTGGGACCATGGGCGTTTTCAATGCTTTGGCTTTACCCGACGAGGAGCCATTCCTGGCCATTGATTGTCAAGAGGTCATTGGTTCTTATGATCCAAATGAAAAGCGAGCTTATCCCACTGGATTTTCCGATGAAAACATCATCAAAGCCAATCAGTCCTTAGAATACCATATCCACTTTCAAAATACGGGGACGGATACTGCGTTTACGGTGCGTTTAGAAGATCAATTGAGTGAATACTTGGATCACAACAGCATCCAAGCAGGTGCGTCTAGCCATCCTTATCGAATGGAGTTAAAAGAAGATGGGTTCTTGATTTTCCATTTCGACAATATCCTCCTTCCGGATAGTACCACCAATGAACCCGCTTCGCATGGCTTCGTACAATTTAGAATCCAACAATTGCCCGATCAGCCCATCGGTACGGTGATTGAAAACAGTGTAGATATTTATTTTGACTTCAATGACCCCATTATTACCAACACTGTTTTCCATACCATTGGAGAAGAAGTACTCAGTACTTCAACCACCAATATTCATCCCGAACTCTCTCTCAGTGTGGCGCCCAATCCATTCAATGATTTTACCTTGTTTAGTTTTGAGGGTAAAGTATTGCAGGAAGTCCAATTTGACTTGTATGATATTTATGGTCGATTGGTGCGTACTGCAAGTTTTACTGGCCTGCACTTCCAATTACAAGGTCAAGGCTTAAGTCCGGGTAGCTATTTCTATCGCTTCCAGGAAAACGGTCAATTTCTAGCCAATGGGAAAATCATCGTCTACTAAATGTAGGCGCCATTGATTGGCTAATGCTCTCGAAAACCGCTTCTGTACAGAAGCGGTTTTTTGCTTTGAGCACCAAAAAATCCTTATCTTTGGGCTAGAATAAAATCGTGATCATGCTCTTCGAGAACAGCCACATTGACCTGGATCAATTGCCCCAAGTAGAAGCCACCCCGCTACAAAGCCTAGCGCCCGCTTACCCCAAAGTCATGCACATTGGCAATGTCATTTTGTACTCTATCCTTGGCTTGATCTTGCTGCCCGTTTGGTTCAAAACGGAACTTTCCACGCATCCGCTGGCCTATATTGTCCCCCTCATTTGGGTATTTCTTTATCTCTCTTCTACCTTTCTAGTTAGCTGGTCCTATCGAGTGCAGGGTTATGCGATTCGGGAGCGAGACATCATTTACCGTCGTGGGGTGTTTTTTCGAAAAACGACGGTGATTCCGTTCAACCGAGTGCAGCATTGTGAGGTCAAACAAGGCCCCGTTGAGCGATTTTTTAATCTGAGTAGTCTTGAAGTGTACACGGCGGGGGGACAAAGCAGCGATCTACGAATTCCTGGCTTGGCTGGAGACTTGGCTTCACAACTCAAAAGTTTTATCATCAAGAGAACTGCGGCGCATGAAGACCATTAATTTAGCCGCTCTTCAGCAGCCACAGCGCCAATCTCCAGTGGCCATTCTGGTTATTTTACAACGTTTGTTTCGCACCCTCATTCGTTCTGCTTGGCCTTTGTTGGTCGTTTATTTTATCAATCCAGAAAAAACCTTTGAATCCTACTTGGCCTTGATTGCCATAGGTGTCGTTCTCATTTCCTCCATCTCTTCTCTAATCACTTATTTCAACTTCTATTTTTATCTCAATGATGAAGAGTTGATGATTCAAAAAGGTTGGTTCAATAAAACCAATCGCAATATTCCCTTTGATCGGATCCAAACTGTCAACTTTACCCAATCGATCATCCATCAGTTTTTTAATGTCGTCAGTTTAGAAATCGACACCGCGGGTTCAAAAGGCAATGAGTTTTCCATCAAAGCACTTCGTCGAGAAAAAGCCGAGGCCATTCGAAGTTTTATTTTATCTCGCAAGGAAATCGTAGCATCAGAACAGGCTGATGAACAAAGCGATGAGATGGCGACCACCAGTCCAGTGGTAGCAGATACCGTAGAAGAAGAATTGTTGCAATTGTCTGTGCTTGATCTTTTAAAAATTGGCTTTAGTCAAAATCATTTGCGAACCATCGGCATCATCATCGCCTTTCTTTTTGGACTTTCCGACTACATCGAAGAGCTTTTGGGGAAAGACATTTACAAAGAGGTGACCGCTTTCCTAAATTCTAACGTCCAGACCATCTTCATTCTGTTATTCGTCTTCCTGATCATTTCCCTACTGCTCACTTTGGTGAGAACAGTGTTACAATACTTCAATTTTATTTTGCTAAAAACGGAGCAAGGCTTTAAAATCAAATCGGGTTTGCTCACGCGCAACGAGCAATCTGCCCAAATTCAGAAGATTCAACTCATCCAATGGTCCACCAACCCCATCAAACGTCTTTTTGGTCTATTTTCTCTCTATTTGCGACAAGCAGCCAGTACCGCCGTCGTTCGAAAACAATTGATTTATATTCCGGGCTGTTATCAGGAACAGGTCCAAACGGTAAGGCAGACTTATTTCCCCGAAGAAGCAGACCTTCATTTTACTTCCCACCAAATCAGTCCCTACATCATCGGGCGAAGGGTGCTTTACTATGGCTTACTCCCCTCGCTGGGCTTGATGCTTTTGAGTCTTGATTCTGGATGGCTCAGTCTTGGCTGGTTGCCCCTCATCCCGGTCGTTTATGTTTACAATTGGTATTATCATCGCAAGTGGTTTTACGAACTTAGCGATCAAGGACTTCGGACCCAAAAAGGATTGATTGGGCAAGACGCCGTACTCTTACAATGGTACAAAGTGCAGTCGGTCAGTATTCAACAAAGCATTTACCAAAGACGCAAATCATTGGCCGACATCCATTTCTACACTGCCGGTGGAAGCGTCGTCATTCCTTTTGTTGAACTTTCCAAGGCACAGGCATTGATGAACTTTGTGCTTTATCGTATAGAGATCGATCAACGCAAATGGATGTAAATCTTTTTCCTTTTCTCCATTTCTCAATCATCAAGAAGCAATAATGCAATTCGATTGACCAAGGATAAAGTTGGTGCTGTGATCAGTTGTGCTTGTTCATTTCACCCCTATTTCAATTGCAAAAATGCCCAAGTCCATGGGAAGGAATTGGGCATTTTCTGAAGCTGACCAAAGAACACCTTTACCTGGCCTGATCCAGCGTTAAATCGAGCTCAAAGGGTTCGTAATCCCGCAATAACTTGAGTCGAATCTGATCTCCGGGTTTGTATTTTTCCAAGGCCAAGATCAAATCTCCTCTGGAGTCAATCGAGTCCTCATTGATGCCCACAATGATATCTCCCAAGAGAAAAGAACCTCGACGGTCGCGGCGCGTGGGAATGATCCCCGATTTCTCAGCAGCACTGCCTTGCACTACTTCCAAAACCAAAACGCCTTTCATCGCCAAACGACTCATGACCTGACTGGAAGCAATTTCTACTCCAAGACTTGGACGCTTGATTTTTCCGTAGTTAATCAAGTCTGGAACGACCCAACTGACTACGTCCGCAGGTATGGAAAAACCAATTCCAGCGTAGGCTCCCGAAGGACTATAAATAGCGGTATTCACGCCAATCAAACGACCAGAGGAGTCGAGCAAGGGGCCACCTGAATTCCCCGGATTGATTGCAGCATCCGTCTGAATCACATCCCGAATGGGCACTTTATTAACCGATTCAATTTCACGCCCCAGCGCGCTGATGATGCCTGTCGTCAAGGTTTGATCCAAACCAAAAGGATTGCCAATCGCATATACGGATTGACCAACCCGCAGATCATCCGTTGGCGCAACGGGAATGGGTTGCAGCGTTTTATCTTCCACTTCGATCTTGAGGACCGCCAAATCTTTTTCCGGAGCGGCCCCCACCAAACTGGCGGGCCAAGTACTTTGATCTGCTAGGGTCACCTGCGCTTTATCCGCTCCTTGGATCACGTGATAATTGGTGATGATATGCCCGGATGCATCCCAAATAAAGGCAGATCCCGTTCCCCTAGGAATTTCAGTAATATCGCGCGTCCAGTAGTCTCGTCGAACATTGGTCGTCGTGATAAAGGCCACGGAAGGAGCTGCCCGTTCAAAAAGGTTAATGGTGGCCAATTCCTGTGGATTGAGCGCCATGGAGGGAGTGGTATTGGGCGGGGTATTTGTGTTGGTATTGGCGCCAAGGTTGGTTGACAAGGGAACCGCTACTTTTTTATTGGTTTCCTCGGTCACCGCTTGCTGCTGATCCTGTATTTGCGAGGTGGTCTCTTGATTTTTCCAGGCTGTCCCTAAGAAGAAACCAAGGACCAAAATTGCTCCCCACATGAAAGGGCGCCAAATTTGAAATTTTCCTTGTGACATAAATTTTTTAATTTTGCTGAGACAAGAATAAACAAACATGCCGAAAGGCATTCGATAAACAAAGTACGCTGGTATTTTAAGGGGACTATTATAAATCGAATATTTTAGGAAGATTTTAACGTAAGGTCATCACTCTTCTTTGGCAAATGATATGTATCATCGAGAGGGATACAGGCTAATGTACTTTTACATGCTGCCCTCCCCTTCCATCGAATAGAACAATCCATTGAAAGGGAAACGGATGAGCAGGGCAACGCAATTGTCACTTTCATTGATACCCAGCTTCTATTCCGAATTGAGCTACGCCCTATCTTGCGTACAAGTTTAAACTGCCGCTATGCTTTTGGTACTGAAGGAAGGAAGAATCAAGCCATTAAGCTGGCTCCGGTACGATCATCTCTAGGGAGAAATCCGACTCTTCTGCGGTCAGTTCGTTCATGGCCAAGGTAGCTGTTACCCCTCCGAGTAGAGGAGCCACTACGGCGCCAATGATGGGAATCAAAAGGATAAGATAAGTGACGAGACCCAAGGCAACCGACAAGCCGGCAAACTGACGGGTAAATCGTTCACTATCTTTGATGTTCATCCCAAAAATTTCATTGTAATTGTCGATGACGACAAAACCGATAAAGTAACACTGTATCAAGAAAATGGGAATAAATTTGAGGTATTCCAAATCGAAGATGGCTAGTGATTTACTAATCAAAATGGTTAAGATCGCCTCCAGGATAAAGGCTCGAACCGCAACTTTGATCATCCGGACTTCTGCGTGAAGAAAAGTTTTGAAGCTGGAATCCACTTTGGTATTTCGAGTGATCTCTAAGGTCTTCCGGGCGAAATGGAAAATGAGGATTTCCATCAAAATCAAGATAAAATACTTGAGTCCACCCAGATAAAAGAGATTGTATCCTTCCTTGGTCACATCTTTGATCAGAGAGCCCATGCTTGCGGTAAAGGCAAGTGGGTCATCTATTTCGGCATGACTCCACCAGTCTGAAAATACGCCCAAAAATTTGAGCCCCACAATGAAGCCCAAAACCATTAAGAAGCGGGATGCCCAGCCGTATTTCCAAAAGCCATCCCATAACTTATTCGTTCTAATGAAGTCGTAGGCCTTGCGATGTTTGCGAATACCCAGAGAAAAATCTTCAATAAATTGGATCGTTTTGTTGTCTGTTGACATGAAAACAAGATAGTTTTTTTTGAGGAAAGTTTCCAATCTCTGATTGGCCAAAACCTCATTTTACCAAGTAGAAAACAAAAGTCCAGAAAAT
>JBCCSR010000122.1:0-9384 GCA_039199865.1 Bacteroidota bacterium | reverse complement strand
TTGGTCTTGAGAAATTCGGGATTGTACTGAAACGAAGCGGTCCTTTTGTCTTCGTCAAAGCCGATACGGCCTATTTCATTGCCAAAGCATTTGACATTGATAATGTTGTTTTTGGCCATCATGCGATCAATAGAGCGACTCTACTTCTTCGTGTTTTTGTACCAAACTTTGAATGCCATCATTCAATTGAGACAATAAGTCGAATTGCTGTAGTACCTTGAGTAAGGTGTCAATGGTAAAGTTTTTTCCGGATTCTAAATTTTGGATCGTTACTCTAGAGAGATCGAGCAAATCCGCCAATTCTGATTGAGAAATTTTATTTCTCTTTCGTATCAATTTGACGGCTTGGCCCAGTTCTTCTTTGACGTCTTTTATTTTTAAGGTTTCGAAGGTCATTTTTGCTAGTTATATTATGCAATATGCGGTAAAAAAGGCAAAAAAGCAAGTTATATTGTGCAATTTGAGTCGGGTTTCTGGATGAATAGAAGAATTCGTCATTTATGCGTAAAAAAGCACAATAAAGTAAGCATTTTTGCCGAATAAGTTTGTTTATGCTTAATAAAATAAGCATTTTTGTTTCGTTATTGTTCATGCGAATTTGCCTTAAATAGGTCCTCCAACAAAATCGTTCATACGCTTTAAACTAAAGAAACTATGTTGTCAACAATCACGATCGAGAGAGATATCTACGCTTCGGAAGAACACCAGATGGTCCGACAAGCCTTGATTGATTTTCTTAAAAAGGAAGCCATCCCTCATCAGGAAGAATGGGAAAAGCTCAAATGTGCCCCAAAGTCTTTTTGGCAAAAAATGGGAGAAATGGGCTTTCTGTGTATGGATCTTCCCGAAACGTATGGTGGCGGTGGATTCGATTTTTCTTTTAATGCCATGATTTTGGAAGAATCCAGAAGACAAGGCATTGATTTTGGTTTGGTTGTCCATTCCGATATCGTTGCTCCTTACATTTTACGCTATGGCAATGAAGCCCAAAAACAGCACTATTTGCCCAAAATGGTGCGTGGAGAATTCGTAGGTTGCATTGGCATGACCGAGCCCGGTGTGGGTTCCGATTTAAAGGCCCTGAAGACCGTAGCGGAAGATCGTGGCGATCACTATCTGGTCAATGGTTCCAAAACCTTTATTACCAATGGTCATGTTGCCGATTTTGTGATCTGTGCGGTCCGTACCAACAAGGGAACCGAACAGGAGGGGATCAGCCTTTTATTGATCGACAAAACGCTAGAGGGGTTCACCACCGGACAACCCTTCGATAAAGTAGGCATCAAATACCAGGATACCTGCGAATTGTTTTTTGAAGATGTAAAAGTGCCTAAGTCAAAATTATTGGGGGAAGAAGGTATGGGCTTCAAATATATGATGGCAGACCTGCCCAGAGAAAGAGTTGGCATTGCTATAGAAAGTTTGGGATCAGCCATTGGGGTTCTGGAAAAAACGATTGAGTACGTTACCGAAAGAAAAGCCTTTGGCAAAGCCATTGCCGATTTTCAGAATACACAATTTAAACTCGCAGATTGTGCGGCGGAAGTCCAAGTTTATCAGGCCTTTCTCGATCGCTGCGTAGAATTACAAGTCAAACACCAATTGACCACCGAACAGGCTTCGATTGCCAAACTCAAAGCGACGGAAATGCACGGAAAAATAGTCGATGAATGCTTGCAGTTGTTTGGAGGTTACGGTTTCATCTGGGAATACGATGTAGCCAGAGCCTATGCTGGAGCGAGAGTTGTTCGCATTTATGGGGGAACGAGTGAAATCATGAAATTGATCATCGCCAGAGGTTTGTTTAAAGAGCATTACAAAGCCAAATTACAAGCGAAACAAAAAGTAATGGCAAACCATTAGTCCCTTTTCGATCAATAGTCCTTCCAAAGCATAGCAATAAAAATGGAGCGAGTAAAAATAGAAATCAACAATCATATTGCGGTCGTCAGTTTCAACCGAGCGGAGAAAATGAATGCGCTTGATCCCGAGCAATTTCGTGCCATCATTGAAGCGGGAAAGCAGGTGGGAGAGAATGCGGCGGTTCGCGTCGTGGTACTGCGAGGAGAGGGGCGTGCTTTTTGCGCTGGTTTGGATGTCATGGCTTTTCAAGCCGATAGCGAGGTGACGGGCAATTCCCTCATTCCCCGAACACATGGCATCACCAACACCTGGCAACAAGCCGTATGGGTGTGGCGCGCTTTACCCGTGCCCGTGATTGCGGCGGTTCATGGCGTTGCTTTTGGTGGTGGCTTACAAATCATGTTGGGGGCAGACATCAAATACATCACTGCCGACACTCGACTGTCCATTATGGAAATGAAATGGGGCTTGATTCCCGACATGGCAGGCACCCAGTTGATGCGCCATTCCGTTCGGGATGATATCATTCGGGAACTGACCTATACCAATCGAGTTTTTTCGGGTGCCGAGGCGGTACAATACGGATTTGCCACTCACCTTTCGGAAAACCCATTCGAAGACGCAATGACCTTGGCTACCGAAATTGCCAGCAAAAGTCCGAGTGCTATTGTCAAAGCCAAAAAGTTATTGAACGCCGCCCCTTATCTCAATCGGGAAGAGGGCTTGATGATGGAGTCGGTAGAGCAGGAGGCCATTATGAGTCAAAAAAATCAGCTGGAGGCCGTCTTCTCTAGCTTACAAAAACGGCCCGGCAATTTTGAAGATTATCGGGACTAGGCAATCACAATCGAATCGACTTTTCTAAAAAACAAGCATAGTATGGATTTGTTGGAAGGCATCAAAATCATTGACTTTACTCGACTCCTCCCCGGACCAATGGCGACTTATTTGCTAGCACAGATGGGCGCTGAAGTCATTAAAATTGAGAGCCCCAACCGCATGGACTATGCTCGGCTAAGTGGCCCGCAAGTTGATGGTGCCAGTAGGTTGTTTCACCAAATGAACCACAACAAAACGATGAAGCTGGTGGATTACGCCACCGAAAAGGGGAAAGCCCTGTTGTTGGATTGGATCAAAGATGCCGATGCCCTCATCGAGCAATTTCGCCCCGGTGCGATGGCGGCCTGGGGGCTCGGTTATGAAGCCATCAAAGCCGTCAATCCCGATATCGTCTACTTATCCCTAACCGGCTACGGACAGGACAATGCCTACGCTAAAGAGGCAGGCCACGATTTTAATTATTTGGCTTACTCCGGAGTCATGAGTTTGCTAAAAGATGAGAAAGGCAAACCCACTGTTCCCGATACTCAATTGGCTGATATCAGTGGTGCTTACATGGCCGTGATGGCACTTCAAGCTGCTTTATTGAAAAAGGCGAGAACGGGCAAAGGTGCTTTTGTCGATGTGGGCATTGCCGATTCCGTCCACCCATTCTTAACCATTCCCTACGCATTGCACCAAGGGGGTATGGATTACCGACAGTTCAATATCATCAACGGCAAGACGACGGTCAATTATGCTGTCTATGAATGTGCAGATGGTAAATGGCTATCCGTAGCGGCCATGGAATTGAAGTTTTGGAACAACATCTGTGAACTAGTCGATCGGCCCGAATGGAAACGAGACAATCCAATGCAATTGTTGAACGTCGTTTTTCCCAAGGAGGAGGTCGTTTCTTTATTCAAAACCAAAACCCGCGATGCCTGGATGGATTTGTTTAAAGGAAAGGATGTTTGCATTGCTCCAATTTTGGAGATCGAAGAATTGGCCGCTTCTGATTATCACCAAAGGAAAGCAAGTTTTGAAACCTTTAAAACCGCAGAAGGAAGTACTTTATCGGCGATTGCTTTGCCTTTTAAGTATGGCCGATAGCTCTCGTGATCTCCAACATATTCCCGTTGATTAGACTTGGAGATGATGAAATCCTTTCGGTCCTTATTGTCGGCTCCTAGTTGATTCTTACGATTACGTCCCTTTGATCATTTGTAGTTTAAGCTCATCCTACTTCATCCTACTAAAGTAGCTGTCCCAAGCCTAAAGGCCTAAATGATAGGCTAAATAGACTGTTGTCTCCACAACAAAAGTCCAAATGGATCAAATAATCCACCCTTTTGAATAAATAGTACGAAATGGCCGCTTGCATTTACTTTATTTTTGTAAAAAACAACCGGAATGAAATTTTTGATCACCAACAAGGCCAAAAGACTAGCCCTCTATGCTGGACTTTTCGGATGCCTTTTTCCGCTTATTGCCACTTATCTCACAGCGAGCGATGTATTTCAATCGACTCGTTTGGAGGCACTTTGGGCCATACAGAAAAGCAGTGCTTTGTTGTGGATGATCAATACCTTTCCTCTGGTATTGATGTTATTGGCCTATCGCCTTGGTCAGCAAATGGATCAGTTGAGTGCTCAAAAATTACAGATGGATACGGTGCAATCTCAATTGATTTTACAAGAGCAAATGGCTTCGCTCGGGAAAATGACTGCGGGCATTGTACACGAAATCAAGAATCCACTCAACTTTGTCAGCAATTTTTCGGAGGGCTCGGTCGAAGTGGTTGATGAATTGATTGAAGAAATGAGGAAACAACGAAATAGATTGATCCCCGATGAATATGATTACATGATGGAGCTCATCGATGACCTCCGACAAAATGCTTTTGATATTCGCAACAACAGCGAACGCGTCAATCGAATCGTATTTACCTTACTCGATCATACTCGTGGCAGTAAAGCCAATGAAAAGGCGGTAAACATCAATCAATTGCTAGAGGAAAATGTCAACCTAGCTTTTCATAGTTATCGTGCTAATTATCCCTCTTTCAATCTGTCGATTGAAAAAAATTATGCAGCGCAATTACCGGTGTTGCTTTTGAATGCCCAGAGTTTAGGACGGGTATTGCTCAATCTACTCAACAACGCCTGTTATGCCCTCAACCAAAAACAAAATACCAGTCCATCTCCCTTTGTACCGACCCTTTCGGTAGAGACGCAATGCGTGGGGAAACAATTGCGAATTAGCATTCAAGACAATGGCAATGGCATTCCACCAAACATTCAACAACAAATTTTTGAACCCTTCTTTACCACCAAACCGATGGGCGAGGGCAATACGGGCTTGGGACTTTCGATTAGCAAAGACATTATCGTCAAGGAGTATGGTGGACAGCTCGAAATGGAAAGTGAGGAGGGACGTTTTACCAAATTCACCATCTGCATTCCTTTTACCAAACGAAAGGTAGGACAAAAAACGGGTAGTACTTACTTGAAATCAGCTTGAGAAAATCCAGAAAATCGGAATCGCCTCATTTTGTTCACCTAGAAGATAGGAATTCCAGAATTCTCTGTTTAAATTCATGCCAAACGACTGAATATGCCGACTCAGATTCTCTTCGTCGATGACGAACCTCAATTTGAAAGATTGATCAACCAAAGATTCCGTCAGGAATTGCGCAACGGAACTTATCAGTTTACTTTTGCGGGAAACGGAAAAGAAGCCATAGAGATCATCAAACAAGGTCAAGCCATTGATATGGTCCTCACCGATATCAATATGCCGATTATGGATGGATTGACTTTTCTGTCTCAGCTCAAAGCGATGGGATCCCTCCTGAAAGTGGTTGTCGTCTCCGCTTATGGTGATATGGAAAACATCCGAAAAGCGATGAACTTGGGAGCTTTTGATTTCATCACCAAGCCCATTGATTTTAGCGATCTCAAAATCACCATTGGCAAAACGCTAGCGGAAACGGAGCTGATTCACCAGGCTCAAAAAGCCAAGGCCCTGGCCATCGAAAACGAACAGTTGGCAGAACTCAGCAAAATGAAGTCGCATTTCTTCACCAATATTTCTCATGAGTTGCGGACGCCCCTTACCATTATCAACGGAGTAACGACTCAGTTGAAGGAAGATCCCAACCGTTGGGGAAAAGTCGGCGTGGAAATGATTCAACGCAACAGTGAACGACTATTGGATTTGATCAATCAAATCTTGGATCTGCGAAAATTGGAATCGGGCAAAATGACTTTGCAGCCCATTCAATCCGATGTAGTTGTGTTTTGCAAATATATTGTTGATTCTTTTGCGGTTTTGGCACAAAACAAAGGTGTTCAATTGCACTTTTTATCGGATGATCCCAGCATCATGATGGATTATGATTTGGACAAATTATCCAGAATGCTTTCCAACCTGATTTCGAATGCCATCAAGCATACGCCCAGTGATGGACACATTTACTTGATCCTATCAACAACGGAGGCGGCCACTCAGCAACTCAAGATCAAAGTCAAAGACACCGGGAGAGGGATCGGCGAAGAGGAATTGCCTCATATTTTTGATCGCTTTTACCAAGATCCCAACAGCCATGCCGGAGGAACGGGAGTGGGCTTGTCTTTGGTCAAAGAGCTCATTACTTTGATGGAAGGCCAGATTGAAGTGGAGAGTCAGTTGGGGAAAGGTACTGCCTTTATCCTTACTTTGCCCATCTATCAACACGCGCCCCTAGCAGAAGATCCATTGGCCTTTTCCGATGAAGCCAATCTGGGCATCCAAAGTGCCAGTACCTTATCCACTGCGGTACCTCAAGTCGGCAGTTCTTTGGACGAAGCTTTACCCAGTTTACTCATTGTGGAAGACAATGAAGATGTATTGGCCCATTTGCTAAACTGCTTGGGCGACCAATACCAGCCTTACATCGCCAACAATGGAGAAGAAGGGATTGCCAAGGCTTTGGAAAAAATTCCCGATATCATCATCAGCGATGTAATGATGCCCATCAAAAACGGATTTGAATTGTGTGCAACCCTCAAACAAGATGAGCGAACCAGCCATATCCCCATCGTGTTGCTGACGGCCAAGGCAGATCTCGACAACCGAATTGAGGGCCTGAGCAAGGGAGCAGATGCCTATTTGTCCAAACCTTTTGACCAAAAAGAGTTGAGCATCGTATTGGATCAATTGTTGAAATTGCGGGCTAACTTACGCAACCGTTATGCGGGCTTGGCCATTGCCGAGGAGGCGTCGCAAGCGGAAGGGGCAGTGCAGTACAATTTTTCCTCTGAGGATGCTTTCATCAAAAAGGCCATCGAACTCATTGAGGACCATCTCAACGATACGCAGTTTACCGTACCCATTTTTTGTAAAAAAATGGGGATGAGTTACCCCGTGATTCATCGTAAATTATCGGCCTTGATTGGTAAGTCCCCCGCGCTATTTATCCGAGCCATTCGCTTGCATCAAGCCAAAAAACGATTGGACGATCCAAGCAAAACCATTGCCGAAATTGCTTATGAAACGGGTTTTACCGATCCCAAATATTTTAGTCGTGCCTTTTCAGCTGAGTTTAGCGCTCCACCAAGTGCTTTTCGTTAGGAGTGGTGATGGACGATGAAGTTGGTCTTCTTTTTTACTCGCCTTTTTGGTGGATTCTTAATATCTTCTTGATATCTTTACTTTAGTGATTGGTCTATAGCTACACCGACTATTGAGTGAACGCCTCAAACCGAAAAATTGGAAAGTAATCAATACTCCATATTGTTCTCCCTCTTGTTGCTGTTCTCGTCTTTGACCCTTGGTCACGGGCAGGATGAGCTTGCCGCTTTACCTCTGCTTACTCCGTCTTATTCCCAATCCTTTGACCATTTCAAAACCTTTCCATCCATGTGTTTTAAAAAGGCTTTTTGGGATGCGAAGGGAAGGTTGTGGCTAAAGAGTTGTGGCTCTGCCACCCAGCATCGGGTCCACTTATTTCAGTTTGATGGCTATGAGTTTCGGGTGGTCAGAGCTGGACTAGAGGAGCTGGGAATAAGGGCCAATTTTTCGCTGATACACAAAGAACGTTTTCTGATTGGGATTGATGATTACAATCGGGAAAGATCCATTATCTCTTATGATTTGTTTACCAATCAACTGGAGATTTTTCCACTGACTTTACCGGCTGAGCAGGTACGAATCATTGTCGATGAAAACGAACGGTTGCTTCTCCTGGTCTTGAAAGACTCCCTCTTGGAGGTTTATCTTTGGGATCGCGGTCAGATGGAAGAGGTGGCCGTCCATGTAACCAAAGGATTAATTGATTACAATTTGCCTGTAGATATTTTGGCCAATTTTGATGCCAACGGAGGATGGTTGCTCAACGAACAAACCGGAACCTTTACCCTCTTGGATCTGCTCAGTGAAACGAGCAAACAGTATTCGGTTGGGCAATTCCTGCCGGCAGCGTCGAGGTGGTCGATCTCCAATGTTACTATCAGCAAACGATTTTGTAAAAAACTTTCCAATGGAATTTCCTATTTCAAAATGATGTATGGGGACAGACAATATTTTGTACGCTTTGATGAGCAATCGGCCGAGGTAACGATGCCCAAAAATATTCCCAAGACGTGGATTCCACAAGATGTGTTTGAAGATCAACAAGGCAATCATTTGCTGTATTACAAAGAAGAATCGGGGAAGGCACAGGTCATATTGGAGGAGCAAGATGGAAAGCAGTACAACTATTCTGCTTTTTTTCAAGGGGAAGCGGTTGCGGGAGCGTTAGAAGTTTACAGTCCCAATTTTCGCGATCAAATTTTGATTTGCAATAGAAAGGGCTTTATGTTGCATCGGGTCCAACTTTCGGAGGCCATCCAAAATGTTTTACCGGGCGTTTCCATTCGTGCGATGGTCGAAATCGAGAAGGATAAAATCTTGGTCACCTCTCAAAATCGGTTTTATTCGCAATTTATCCTAGACTTGAAAACCCATCAAGTCCAAGCCTTTGAACAGGAAAGACTAACCGACCCGAAGAGCCGCTTGGGCTTCAAAAGATTGATGCTCGATGCGGAGGGCTTTCTTTGGGGAACGAGCGGTAATGGATTGGTGAAATACCATCCCCTCACTAAGTCGCTCAAATGCTATCCCCTTGTTCCGTCTGGCAGCAATCATGGTTTTCGGAGCTTTGCCTTTATCGATGAACGTCGGGTCGTGGGGATTCAAGCTACGGGTTTCCTTTACCTTTTGGATCTTGAAACGGGGGTTTCGCAATCTATTGATCACAATGGAACGCCTTATGAGGTAGACGGGCATGTCCATCAAATGATTTATGGAAAGCGAGGCCATTTGTGGTTGGCGACCAGCAATGGATTACACAAAATCAATCCTTTTACGGGAGCCCATGAGATCATTGGCCTTGAAGCGCCTTTCAAGGATACGCGCTTCATGAGTATGGAACAGGATGAGTCGGGTCGGCTTTGGCTGGGAACGCCACTCGATGGCCTATACATTTACGATCCAGTGACAGAAGAGGTAAAAATAATAGACAGTAGTAAAGGCCTACCCAACAACACCATTGCGAGTATTTTGACGGATGATGATGGAGACCGTTGGATTGGGACTTACAACGGTATTTCTATTGTTAGTGCAGAGGGAGAACTCTTAGACAATCTATATGTCGAAGATGGTTTGGCAGATCGAGAGTGC
>JBCCSR010000121.1:0-9427 GCA_039199865.1 Bacteroidota bacterium | reverse complement strand
ATCAAAAAATATGCCAAAAATGGAAAATATTTTTAATATATAATATAAAATCACATGTTTTTTGCTTTAAATCTCCCCCTTTTTCTTTTGTTGATTGCCCTTTGAAAGTAAATTCAATGCTTATCTTTGTACTCGAATGGAATAAAATAGAAGACGACTGTGATTTAACCAAGCATCCAATTGCGCAATACCAAATTGATATGATGACCATTAATGATCGAATCGCTGCTTTGCGGCAAGCTATGCAAAAGCATCAATTGGATGCTTATTTGATCCCCAGTAGTGATCCCCACCAAAGCGAATACGTCGCTCCCCGTTGGCAGAGTAGAACTTGGATTTCAGGTTTCACAGGCTCAGCGGGAATCGTGATTGTTACTGCCGACCATGCTGGTCTATGGACAGATTCCCGCTATTTTTTGCAGGCAGAAAAAGAATTGGCGTCCAGCGAAATGGTGCTCCATCGTCAGCAAATTCCTCATGCACCTGAACACGTTACCTGGTTGCAAGAACATTTATCTAATGAGGCAAGAGTGGGATTTGATGGAACCCTATTTTCTATCGGTCAGGTCCGCATGCTATCTAAAGCCTTCTACGAAAAGAATATCGAATGGGTTCAAGATTTAGACTTAATTGATGAAATTTGGTCCGATCGTCCCCAGATTCCTCAACGGGCCATCTTCGAACACGAATTACAATATGCGGGAAAAGGTCGAGGGGAAAAATTAGGGGCAGTACGAAAAGCCATGGCAGAGAAAGGAGCTTCCTTCTATTTCCTTTCTGCTCTTGATGATATTGCCTGGTTGCTCAACCTTCGGGGGATGGATGTAGACTGTAATCCGGTGTTCGTTAGTTATCTACTTGTTGCTCCAAAATTGTGTTACCTATTCATTGAAAGTGCTAAGGTGGATGAAACGATGAAAGCTCATCTACTCGACGATGGGATCGTATTAAAGCCCTATGCCGAGATAAAAGAAAGCCTCCAATCGATTGAATCCCATCAATCCGTCTTGATTGACAAAGGAACGACTAGCATTGCTTTGTATCAAATGGTGAAGGAAGAGCAAGTCGTCAACGGCGATTACATTGTACGTCGGATGAAAGCCATCAAAAATGAGACAGAGGTGACGCACATCAAAAATGCGATGTTAAAAGATGGAGTTGCCCTTACCCGGCTATATCGCTGGCTGGACGCTACCCTACAGGAGCGGACGGTAAGTGAAGTAGAAGTCTCCGATCAATTGGTAGCGCTTCGAGCAAAGCAGGAGGATTATCACTGTGAGAGTTTTCCGGCGATTGTCGGTTATCAAGGCAATGGAGCAATCGTCCACTACCGAGCCCTCCCTGAGAGTTGTGCAGATATTGCCCCTGAGGGAATTTTACTTTTGGATTCTGGAGGCCAGTACACGGATGGTACCACTGATATTACCCGTACCGTTGCCCTGGGCCAACCTACTGCAGAGCAAAAAAGAAATTTCACTTTGGTTTTAAAAGGGCATATCGCCTTGGCTACCCTGAAATTTCCTCACGGAACAACTGGAGTACAAATTGATGCGCTTGCTCGCCAATACCTGTGGAGAGCGGGCTTGAACTATGGGCATGGAACGGGACACGGGGTCGGATTCTTTCTCAATGTACACGAAGCGCCTCAGGGGATTGCAAGCAGTATTACCACCAGTCGGGGCAGCACGGTCTTCGAGGCGGGAATGTTTACTTCTAACGAGCCGGGCTTTTACAAAACAGGAGCGTATGGCATCCGGATCGAAAATCTAATTTTGGCTCGGGAAGCAGAACAAAATGAATATGGTCGCTTTCTTCACTTCGAAACCCTGACGCTGTTTCCAATTGATCTCCAACTGATCGATCTGGACTTATTGCATCCCGAAGAGGTGGAATGGCTCAATCGTTATCACGAGGAGGTTTTGGAAAAATTGAGTCCTTTACTCGAGGCAGAGGAAGTCCAATGGATGAAACAGCGATGTAGAGCGATTTAAGTGATCACTTAGCGAGGTCTATCGTAGAAAAAAGCCATTGGGAAAAGTATCGTCGGGATCCACAAAAAAATCGTGTTGTCCAGTAACAAAGGCGGTTCCTTCCACTCGCGGAATGAGGGCAGCGTAAGGGCCGTACTGTTCTTCTCGTACAATAGAAGCGGTGAAAACACTGCCGGTGATGCTTTCTATGCGCATGCTTTGTCCGATGGCAATTTCGCCGCGTTGAAAATGAATGGGCATGCGTCCCGAAACGCCGGAGCCCGTTGGACAACGATCTACTTCGCCTTCGGCAAAAATACAGACGTTTCTACTGTCTATTCCCTTACTAACTGGGCCACCAATAAAAATGGTTCCATACAAAAAGCTCAAGTCTGCTTCGAAGGGATGCTCGATCGGTTGATCAGAAGCCATGATGGCTTTCTTGATGGCCATTCCCGTCTGAATCAGTTGGCTGTAGTTCTCTGGGTGTAGGGGCAAATGCAAATCATCCGCGTTGACATAGGCGTAAAAGGCACCTCCATAGGCCAAATCGTATTGGAGATGGCCCAGACCCGGAACGTCAATCTCTAGATCCAAAGCGACGACAAAGGAGGGAACGCAATGGAAATAAACGCTTTGAACTTTTGTCCCTTTCATTTTGGCAAAAGCATGAATTCGACCACAAGGGGCATCAATCGTTACGGGAGTTTCCCCATCTTGAGGAGCCACCCACCCCATTGCTACCGCTAGCTTGGTAATAGCAATAATGGCATGCCCACACATGGTGCTGTAGCCTTCATTGTGGAGGAAGAGTATTCCGAAGTCAGCTCCTTCATCATTGGGGGGAAGTAAAAGACAACCATACATATCGGCATGTCCACGAGGCTCGTGCATCAAGATCTTGCGAAGGTGGTCGTATTGCTGTCCAACGGATTGACGATACTCAAGGACATTTTTCCCTTCCAGAGGAGGAAATCCGCCGATGATGACGCTTAGGGGTTCCCACCAGTATGCAGGTCGATCGTTTGGATGCGTAGCCAATGTTCAGGCACCGAAAACTGCCTCTTTTTTTGGATCCGAGAGAAAGCCAGTGAATTCATAGTTGCTTGGTAATTTAGGATTAAATTGAAAATGCTACTGGTAGAAATGCGATGTTGTTTCTTTTGTAATTTTTCCTTTTCTTTGCAGTGAAATTGAAATAATTTCGATTAAAGGCGCCAACAATGGGTAAAATAATTTGTTGGAAATCTGCTGCTAAAAGTCGAGTATAAACCTAATAAAATTATATAAAAATGTCAGATGAAATTCAAAATGTTGGAAGAAAAGGTACTTGTTTGATGTTGTTCTTTCTCGCATTTTTACTCTTCATTAGTACCTGGGCATACGTTTACTATGCTAACGCAAGATTAGAGTTTCCACTATAAAAAAACGAAATTCCATTTCTTGTCTGACCTTGTTTTGGCTTGGTCCAAAAACGACAAAATCAATAAGGGCAAAAATTGTATCACACAATTTTTGCCCTTATTGATTGGGCTTGGATGGATGGGATAAAGAAAAATGGGCCACACTTTTCTCTCATAGTATGTTAAAGGTCATTCCATCACTTCAGACCAGGATTACACAAAATGGGAAGCAGACGGTGTTGCAGGTGGCCCACTTGAATGATTCAATTTTATTTGGTGAAATGGACGTTTAGTTGGTACCTCCGGCCTCTTGCATCATCGATCCTGTATCATCACCATGATTGAGATCATACAGATTGCCAACTTCTGGCATTAATACAAACTCCGTTCGTCTATTGGAAGATTGTACATCTTCTGTGTCACTTTCTTCCATCATACTAGGCATGCTCTCTCCTCGGCCAATAGAAGACAATTGATCGGGACTTACTCCTAGTTTGACCAACTCTTTGACAACCCGCTTTGCTCTAGCCACACTGAGTGCCATGTTATCACTGTAAACGGCTCCTTCTTTCATGGGCACACTATCGGTGTGGCCCTCCACTAAAACTCGGATGGACGGATTGGCAATTAATTTCTCGGCCATTTCGGCTAGAATGGTCTTGGCTTCTTCGGAGATGCGAGTAGAGCCACTTCGATATCGGATGGGAGCCGCCATATCGACGTACAGGGAATTGTTTTTGTTGACTACATTAAGTCCGCTTTTGGCATAAACGTCAAAGGAGTTCCCCATGGTTTCTCTCACTGTTTTGAGAGCTTGCTCTTTCTCTTCGGCTGACTTTCTGACCTGGGCGATTTCATCCTGACTGGTCTTCAAATCTGTTTGTACCTTGGAAAGCTCGGAATTTAGGCGAGTCGTCTCCGTATTGAAGTTTTCTTCTAATTTTGTTTTTTCTTCTTGAAGTGTAGATAGATCACTTTCTAAGTTGGCTACTTTCTCTTGTTGATCCGCTAACATCTGATCAATGGCATCTTTGTCGTTCATCAACTGACCGAATTTCTTCTTGGATACACAGGAAGAAAATACGCATAGGATAGCAGTGCACAATAGCAGGGATGGGATAAGTTTTCTCATGATTGTTCTAAAATTAATTTTAAAGGTCTTTACCGTTTTGATAGTATTGTTTAATCTAAATTCGCAAGGATGAGTTTTTGGAACTTTGCTAAGTAGGATAGGTGCGGCAAATTTAGGAAAAAGCCCTTAAAGAGCACTTGAAATATAGTTACATTGAAAAATGTTGTATGCTTTTATTTTTAGTTAAATGTTGATAAGTCGTTTTCCACATTAGGAGCAAAATTTTGATTGATTTTTTAAAAAGTGCTCATCTACAGTTGATTAACAATTTTTTATTGATTCGATACTTTACACTGTACTGTTGCAATCCCCTAGTTTTCCACAATATTTGAACAATTTACCAACATTGATGAAAACCAAGTTGATCGTTCACGGAGATGCCTAGAATATCCCCGAGGCGCAATACAATGTCCATCTCAATGGCGTTTGTATGGCCGTCGAGAAAGTGGCTCCTTTGCTAAGAAATGGCCCAACTACTTTGGATACTTTAGAACGGGCGTTGAACATTTCGGGAGCAGATTCTTCCTGACGGTGTCAAAGGGCAGATCTGCTTTTGCCTGCAATACCAAGAGAATGGCCTTTGCTTACGTAGAAATGGATGATAAGGTAAAGGCCAAAATGGAGGTTTGAAATTTAGTGAGGTTCTTAGTATTTTACGAGCCCAAAACTCAAAGCCAATCTAATTGTTCTCTTACTGTCAAACAGGAAGTAGGACATCAACCAAAAAATGATTCTTTAAAATAATGACATACGATAATTTTACGATAAAAGCCCAAGAGTCCATTCTCAAAGCTCAGCAAATTGCTGGGGGAAAAGATCAACAAACGGTAGATACCACCCATCTCATCAAAGGGATCCTTCTGACAGATGAAAACGTTCCCCAATTTCTACTGAAAAAAATGGAAGTGAATCTTTCTAGCCTAGAAAAACGGCTAGAGGAAGCCATCGAAGGCTATGCCAAAGTGAAGGGCGCAGAAAAGCAATATTTGACCAATGACGCAAATAAAGCCTTGAGTCGGGCCAAGAAAATGTTGGGTGATTTTGATGATGAATACATCTCGATCGAATTGATGCTTCTGGGGATCGTTCAGGGAAAAGATAAAGGGGCACAGATTCTAAAAGAATTGGGTGCCACGGATAAAGGACTACGAGCGGCAATCGAGGAATTGCGCAAGGGACGTAAAGTGACGGATCAACATACCGAAGATCAGTACAATGCTTTGGCCAAATTTGCCATCGATCTCAACGCTCGGGCAGAATCAGGAGAGTTGGATCCCATTATCGGAAGAGATGAAGAAATTCGTCGCGTCTTACATATCCTATCCCGAAGGAAGAAGAACAACCCTATTTTGATTGGAGAACCCGGGGTGGGAAAAACGGCAATCGTGGAAGGCATTGCCTGGCGAATCGTCAAACAGGATGTTCCAGAAAATTTGCAGAGCAAACGAATTTTTACCTTGGATATCGCCTCACTCATTGCCGGGGCCAAGTTTAAGGGAGAATTTGAAGAGCGATTGAAAGGGGTGATTAAAGAGGTGACGGGCTCAAATGGAGAAATCATTTTGTTTATCGATGAGATTCACACCCTAATCGGGGCCGGTGGCGGACAAGGTGGCGTTGATGCAGCAAATATCCTAAAACCCGCACTGGCCAGGGGCCAGCTCAGAACGGTTGGAGCAACCACCTTAGATGAATACCAAAAGTATTTTGAAAAGGACAAAGCGTTGGTCCGACGATTTCAAACGGTAGTAATCGACGAGCCCAGTGTAGAAGATACCATATCTATCTTACGTGGTTTGCAGGAGCGTTACGAAGTATACCACAAAATTGATATCCTGGATGAAGCACTGATTGCAGCGGCAGAATTGTCGCATCGCTACATTGCCGACCGTGCGCTGCCCGACAAAGCCATCGATTTAATTGATGAGGCGGCCGCCAAACTCCGTTTGGAATTGGATTCGGTACCCGATGAGATTGATGAACAAGACCGTAAAGTACGTCAACTAGAAATTGAGCGGGAGGCCATCAAGCGGGAAGGAAATAAGAAAAAACTCTCGGCCATCAACGAACAAATTGCCAATAATCGAGAGAAGCTAGATTCGATTACAGCGGCTTGGAAAAACGAGAAAGAGGTGGTCGATACCATTCAAGGCATCAAAAAGGTCATTGAAGAGTTCGAACACTTAGCCGAAAAGGCCGAGCGAGAATCCGATTTTGAGGAGGTAGCCAAAATTCGTTACGGAAAAATCAAAGAACAGGAGGTGATGCTCAAAGTCGCAGAGGAAAAGCTAGAAAAGTTACCAGAGGAAAATCGCTTTACCAACGAGGAGGTAACGGCCAATGATATCGCAGAAGTCGTGGCTCGCTCTACGGGAATCCCCGTATCCAAAATGATGCAGAGCGAGAAAAACAAACTCCTCAATCTGGAAGCAGAGATCGGTCAACGCTTAATTGGTCAGTCAGAAGCGGTGGTTGCAGTATCCGATGCTGTACGGCGTAGCCGAGCGGGTTTGCAAGATGCCAATCGTCCCATCGGTTCTTTCATCTTTGTAGGACCCACTGGGGTGGGAAAAACCGAATTGGCCAAGGCGCTTGCAGAGGTCTTGTTTGATGATGAAAAAGCCATTACCCGGATTGATATGAGTGAGTATCAGGAACGTCACTCTGTATCGCGACTGGTGGGAGCGCCTCCCGGATACGTGGGCTACGATGAGGGAGGACAATTGACCGAGGCCGTTCGACGTCGACCTTATTCGATTATTTTGTTGGATGAGATAGAAAAAGCCCATCCCGACACTTTTAATATCTTGCTTCAAGTGCTCGATGATGGTCGCCTTACTGATAATAAAGGTCGGGTTGCCAATTTTAAAAATACCATCATCATTATGACCTCCAACATGGGGGCAGAAACCATTTTGGAAAACTTTGAGGATTTGGATGCCCTGGGAGAGGAACATCGTGGGGATATTATTGAAACGACCAAAGAGGAAGTATTTGAAGCATTGAAGGAAAACTTACGTCCGGAATTTCTCAATCGGATTGATGAGCAGATCATGTTTCTCCCACTGACCAAAAATGAGATCAAGCAAATCCTCAAGATTTTGCTGCGCAAAACCAAAAAAATGTTAGACCGTCAGGGCATCATTCTCAAACTCAGCGAAAATGCAATGGACTTTTTGGCGGATCTCGGTTACGATCCACAGTTTGGTGCGCGTCCGATGAAAAGAGTCCTACAAAAAGAGGTAGTCAACGAATTGTCTAAGTTTGTACTGGCTGGAGATTATGGTGTTGGCGATACGATCTATATCGATACGGATAAAACAGGATTGACCTTTGACAATAAGCCTTCTAAACAATCGGAGGCTCCCCAATCAGAAGCGGCCGAGGCCAAGAAACCTCGTAAAAGAAGACGCTCAAAAAGCAATAAAGACAATAAAGCTAAAGAAGCAGAGCGGAAACAAAACTTGGAGGAGCTAAAAAAAGCAACCAAAGATGTAGAGGATGCAGTAAAGCAGACGAAGAAAGAAAAGGACCAATGAGTTCTTGGAAAAAAGTAAAAGAAACCGTCGTTCATCAGGGCTATCGTGGCATCAGCCAAAAGCGTTTCGAAATGCCCAATGGGCAGCTGATGGATTTCGATATTGTGACGAACGAAGTTTATGTGACCATAGCGGCATTCACCCCAGAAAAAGCCGCTATTCTGGTGCGTCAGTTCCGACCGGGGCCCGAACAAATGCTGGTAAGTTTTCCGGAAGGAGCTCTGGAGGAAGGAGAGTCAGCGATTGAAGCGGGTCGACGGGAACTGCTGGAAGAAACGGGCTATCAGGCGGGGACAATCGAAATCCTCAAAACGTTTCGAAGCGCCTACACTACCGAAAAACAAATTTGCTTGTTGGCTTTGGATTGTCAAAAAATGACGAGTCAAAACCTGGATGAGAGTGAATATATTGAAGTCTTCACTTTACCGCTCGTCGATTTTCGTCACTATCTTCGCGACAAAAATGACGAAGCATTTACCAATGTAGATGCTGCTTATTTGGCACTAGACCGTATGGATAGCCTTTGATCTCTGCTCGGCAGTTCGTCTATTTTTTCTGATAAAGTTTTTGGAGTGGGTAATTATTTTCTATTTTGGAACTTTCGATTTCCCAAAGTAGAAAGCGAAGGATGAGGTTTTGCCCGCTTCTATTCTTCAACATTTTTTGAATCTTGTTGTTGGATCATCTTATTGAAGAGCTATAAAAGAATATGAGCGACGAAAAGAAACCTAAGAAGATATTTTCCCAGTGGCTGGAGAAACTCCAACAGGAGAGCTGGCAATTGGAATTGCTCATCTCTGGTTTCGCTTTATTTGGTATCTGGGAAAGTCGAGAAGGCGTCAGCATGTTCAAAGAGTATTTGGATGTTCACGATCCCTTCAAAAGCGAAGCGATTCGCGCCCTGGATTTGATGGGCGTCCTTTTCCAATCCATTTGGGCCATTTTCTTCATCAACTTATTGATTCATGTCATCTTGAGAGGCTTGTGGATTGGGGCGATTGGGCTACGATATGTTTCCGATGAAATCGATTACGAAAGTTTCAATTACTCGGATTACTTCCGAGATTATCTCGAAGATCAGGTAGGCTCGTTCGACCATTACATTGAGCGTTTGGAGAAAATTTGTAGCGTCATTTTTGCCTACACTTTTTTGTTGTTTTTTATTTTCTTTTCCTTCGTGATTTTTGTGATCGAGGCGACTTTCCTAGCTCGATTGGTTGATGAGCTATTGGTTGAAAAGGGCTATCACGTGATTGCGATCTTCACGATCATGCTTTTCCTCTTTGGTGGATTGATTGTTTTCATAGACTTTATTACGCAGGGGAGTTTAAAGAAAATTAAGAACCATCGCATTTCCAAGGGCTACGGCTATCTCTATCGATT
>JBCCSR010000120.1:0-9493 GCA_039199865.1 Bacteroidota bacterium | reverse complement strand
TAAGGTATTGCCAAGCCAATTGCCATTCCTCAATTCGGAAGAAAACCCAACCTAGCATCACCACAAAAAAAGTAAACATTGCTGCCGGTATTTTTCCAATCTTCTTCAAAGCATTTAGCAAAAACAAACGATCCATGATAAGAAACAAACCATGATAAATGCCCCAAATGACAAAATTCCAGGCTGCGCCATGCCATAAACCTGAGATCAAGAAAACCAAGCACAGGTTAAAGTACAATCTCACTTTGCTGCCTACCCGGGTTCCCCCCAGGGGAATGTATAAATAATCGCGCATCCATTCGCCCAGTGTAATGTGCCATCTCCGCCAAAACTCGGTGATGCTACCAGAAATATAGGGATGATTAAAATTTTCGGGAAAGCGAAAACCCATCATCCGCCCAAGGCCAATTGCCATATCAGAATAGCCAGAAAAATCGAAATAGATCTGGAAAGTATAAGCCAAAAGCCCTAGCCAAGCAGTGGTCGTCGTCCAATCTGCTGCATCCTGATCAATCAATACATCGGCTTGTTCGCCAAGTACGTTGGCGATCAATACTTTTTTGGCCAAACCAATGGAAAAGCGAATGAAGCCCTGCAAACGATCATCCAAATGATCAGGTCGATCCACCAGTTCGCGAGCAATGCTGTGAAAACGGACAATTGGGCCTGCAATCATTTGGGGAAATGACATGATGTAGAGCAAGTAATCGCTCAGTCGATTCAAAGGAGGGGAAACCTTGCGGTAAACGTCAATCGAGTAAGTCAAGGTTTGGAAAGTGTAGAAAGAAATGCCAATGGGTAATGCTACTCCTAACCAATCCAAGGGTACCCAACCTGAACGGGTCAACAGCCCATTGATGTTGTCGACAAAAAAATTGGCGTATTTAAAATAGAGCAAGAGGCCTACGTTCATTCCGATCGACAAAGTCAACCAGCGCTTTCGCAGGGCTTCATCCGTTGCGCGATGGAGTTGCTGAACCAGGTAAAAGTCGATGATGGTCGAGGCCATCAGGATAAAAACAAAGCGAGGGGCACCCCAACTGTAAAAAAGAATGCTGGCCAACAGGATCGTCCAATTCTTATATTTGGAATCAATAAAGTGATAAACCAACAAAAAGAAGGGCAAAAAATAAACTAAGAATAAACTACTGCTAAATACCATCGAATTTTATTGAAGTCACCCTGGGATGCCTACCGCTCAATTTAGGCATATTTCCACAATTCCAACTATCTTTGCCGCTCATTTAGTCAATCGGGCATTAGGCCTTTATTTTTTCACTCCAATCAAATCCATATATTGAACTTGCTCAATGCCTCCGAAAAGAAGCCATCCGTATCGCTCAGTCAAAGCCATTGGTTTCATTGGCTCTTACTTGTTTTGCTGAGTTTTATCTGGGGAAGCTCTTATATTCTGATCAAAAAGGGATTGGTGGCCTACTCGGCAGAGCAGCTGGCTTCTCTCCGCGTTTGTATTTCCTCCTTGACATTTCTTCCCATTTTCATCAGTCGTTATGCCCAAATTGATTGGTCGAAGCTCCGCTATTTGGTGGTAGTAGGCTTTTCGGGTAGTTTTATTCCTGCTTTTTTGTTTGCCTTCGCACAAACGAAGATCAGCAGTTCTATGGCCGGAGCACTAAGCTCGCTCACCCCTTTATTCACCTTGGTCTTGGGGGTACTGTTTTTCAAAATCCCCTTACTTTGGCGCAAGGTGTTTGGTGTTTTACTGGGTTTAAGTGGTGCGCTGTTTTTGTTGCTGTTTGGTACAGACTCAGGTTTGAGCAGCAATCTTAGTTATGGCTTATTGGTGGTAATGGGTTGCTTTTTCTATGCAGTTAGCGTCAATACCGTCAAGGCCTCACTACAGGAGATGAATTCGGTGACCTTAAGCGCGGTGGCTTTTAGCTTGATTGGCATTCCAGGCTTGGCCTTTTTACTATCCACTGATTTTCTCCAAATCCTTCAGGAACATGAACAGGCTTGGTCCTCCCTCGGTTATATTGCCTTACTGGCCATCTTCGGTACCGTACTGGCTTCTGTATTGTTCTTTCGTCTGGTACAACTGACCAATCCAATTTTTGCTTCGATGGTGAGTTATATGATTCCAATCGTTGCTTTATCTTGGGGCTTTTTTGATGGAGAAACCATCACCTTGTATCATTTCATCGGAATGACCTTTATTTTGTTGGGCGTTTATATTGCTAGAAGATGAGTTTACATATTCCCTCCCTTTACATTGCCCCAAGTGAACTGCACCAACGTGGCGTATTTACTGCTGAATTTCTTCCTGCAGACTGTGCCATTGAGGTCTGCCCCGTCATTGTCCTTGACAAACAAGATCGCGAGCGCATTCACCAAACTCATTTACACGATTTTTATTTCACCTGGGGAGAAGAAGATAAAGGGGCAGCCATTGCCTTGGGCTACGGCTCTTTGTACAACCATTCCTACCAACCCAATGCTCGATTTTGGGTCGACTTGGAAATGAAGACCATCAGCATTCGCAGCATTCGCGCTATTGGAGCCGGTGAAGAAATTACCATCAATTACAACGGAGATCCCAAAGATAGAAGTCCTTTATGGTTTGGCTGAAAAAATAAAGTACCCACTTTACACAGAGAGACATGAACCTCCTTGTACGTTCTATGCTCTCCGTGCTCAGGGGCAACTTTGATTCAAATCGGTTTTTGCTTGCCTTTTCGTTTTTTAGTAGTATCCTCTCGATTTCAACAAAAAAGCAAAGTGCCCCTTCCCTGCGCATCAAAAAATATTTTTTGAATAAAGAGAAGGGGTCGGTTTTGGGCTCGTAAAGCTCTTGACAGTATTCTCTTATAAGCTGCATAGCAGCAGGCCAATGGGAATTCCAAATGGGATAAAAGCGATGGGTAATAAATGGTAAAGTAATAAGTCGTGAGAAAGTCCAATATAAACGAACTTGTCTCTCAGGGGTTTACCTTGACTTTTTTGCGACTGGGCAGCTCAGGTACTGAGCTTTACCATTTTCTCATAGTTGGTGGGCACTGAAATAAATCAGTGGTATTCAAATAGTTAACGCTAAAGATAGAAAATTTGCTGCGCTAATTTCATTTTTTCCAGAAAAAATATCTGTCTGTATTTTCAAATGGGCTGGATTATTCCCTGCTATTCATTCTTTAAACCAAGAAGCATATAAAACATAATTGCCCGATATGCGCTTGATCGTATCTTCAAATCGTTTTGCACTCAAAGCCTTGACTTTCTTGGCGGGTACGCCTGCATAAATATATCCGGACTCAAGATGGCTATTCTCCAAAACAACGGCTCCCGCAGCAATCAAACAATGCTCCTCCACCACCGCATGATCCATAACAATAGCTCCCATTCCCACCAAGACATTATCGTGAATGGTACAGCCATGGACAATGGCCCGATGCCCAATGGATACATCATTACCGATAGTGGTCGCAGCTTGTTCGAAAGTACAATGAATAACCGCTCCATCCTGAACATTCACCCGATTGCCCATACGAATGGCATTGACATCTCCTCTGACCACAGCTTGAAACCAAACGCTACAGTCCGACCCCATGATGACATCCCCAACAATCGTTGCATTTTCAGCGATATAACAGTTGTCTCCCATTTGTGGATGGAAACCACGAACAGTTTTGATGATCGGCATTTTGATGAATTTGGTCAGTGAAAAAATGAGATCCGCTTTAGCTCCATCAATTGGCGCCGGCTTGGGCTTGAAAAATTGGTCTCAAAGTATATCCCGCCTTTCTCATGAGCGCGATGACTCCGTCCTCGCCTCCTAGGTGTCCTGCTCCCACAGCAAAAAAGGTGGATTGCTCACTGGCAATTTTCTCCATGACGGGAATCCAGTTTTGGTTGCGATTGGTCAGCAATACAGATTCGAAATTGCTGGGCGAATCTGGGTCCGTTTTAAACATGTTGTACATCTCCGCGATATTTTGAGTTTTGTACAACCGAATCATCTCAGTGAATTCATCGGTACCCTGATCTTCCGATTTGATGGCATCTACCAACATGGTCGCCTGTTCTGCGTAAGGAATACTGTCAAAGACACTCATTTGGTAGGCCAAAGTTTCCAATCCTCCCACCGCTTTGTTTTTCACCTCGGCCATTTTCATAAATTCCATTTCATAGGATTTGATCTCTCCACTTTGCAGTTCATCTCCAGACAAATCACCAGAGGCCATCATCGCCAAAAACATGGGTTTTACGCGATCTAGCAAGTACATGGGCAAGCCCATTTTGGTAAAATGGGCATCCACCAGTTTGTAATCTTCTGCCGATACCAAATCTTTGAGGGTGATGCCATCGGCCATCATCGCCTGGGTAATCAGCGAAAACAAAATGGCTGGATCATTCATCTCGTTCATATCAATTTCAAAAACGACCTTATCACTTGCCTTAAACGCAGCAATGGTCGAATCGCTTAAGAAAAAATCATCCTTGGTAATCATGTGAATGGTACCGAATAAATAAGAAGGCTGGGACAGTCCCGCTCCCCGAATTTCCCACAACAAAGAATTGTCATCAGACGTCGGAACCCAACTTTCCGTTGGAGATTTGGGAACAGTGGTTGGCGCATCTACCGCTTTTTGGCTGGTCCCACAGGCCACTAAAACAAATAAAAATAAGAAAGAGAATAAACTATTTTTCATACTGTTTAAATTGAAATGTTCGTTCTTACTTCGCATCAGTCATGCTGATCGAAATCCTGAACAATGCTAATCAACAATTGAATGTCTTCAAAAAATTCGCGAACCAAGTCGAAGCTCACGTTAGAGCTAAAAATGAATGGTTCTAAGATATCTTTAGGTTCTGTAACGCCCACATAGATGTCTTTGTTGATGAAGGAAACATAAATTTCCTTGTCGTAACGATCACGATAAGCCGCAATGGCCCGCTGCATGTCATCCGAAAGGATGCTTTCCGGGCTGGCATCTGGGGTAGCGTAGGTCAAAAATAATTCATCAAATCGGGGGTCAACAATTTCTGCTTCCAATAATTGTCCACCTATGCCCGTAAAACTTTTAATAGAACGCGTGAGGTATTGCTTAAATTTTTTGGGCAAAATAATAATTGACCCTTGAAGCGGACGGTTGAATGTTGCCTTCATGAAAATCCCCCGAAAAACGTAATTGTATCGATTGCGGACTCTCGATAATTCTCGAACTTTCAGCTCACACAGCTCAAAATCCAACTCCCCTATTTTACCACTGATATAATCCTCGCCATTGTAATAATGAGCCGCAGAGCCAAAAATACGACTTCGCTGAAATTCCTTTTTGGGAATGAACTGCTTACTGTTGTAGGTGAGGGTACCAAAATTGAGGCCATCATCAATGAAATCCAAGATTAAATTGACGACGTTGGGCTTAAACATGGCGACAAATTGCTGAATTTTGTAACCCAAATAGGTCAGGTAAAAGCCAAAGGGAATCAGCAAGAAAAAGGTAATGGTCGGTACATTAAAAAAACGGGCCAAAAAGAAAAAGGCCAATAGCAAGACAAAAGTAAAAGCAAACAACAATAACAAACGCCGTCTCCGTCGTTCCATCCTCAACAACTCTGGATGGATGGTCTGATTGTAAAATATGCGAAACTCATTTAGGCGTTGCATGCTCGGTTGAAGCGATTGATTTGGGGTGAATTTACGTTTTTTTCGAGCTGAATACCAAAATCTTGCTCCTTATGTCCAGCCGACAACTACAATTCCGACCAGCAACAATGCATTTAAAGTGAAAAAGTCTTAATTTGACCCTCTTGGATAAATCCCGATCAAGCATCAAATAGACTTCCATAACAGATGAAATTGACAATCTTTTCTTTTCTGTTTTTGTTTTTGGCCGCTCCACTGCGAGCACAGTTGCTCATCAATGAGGTGTGTAGCCAAAACGATGAGGTGATGGAAGACGAATTTGGTGACGCTCCTGATTGGATTGAATTGTACAATATTGGTGAAACGACGATCAACTTGTCGGGCTTTCATTTGACCGACGATCCGGATAACCTGTCCAAATGGCCCTTCCCCAACGTGGTGGTTTCCCCAAAATCGTATCTCCTAGTTTTTGCTTCTGGCAAAAACCTAACTCAATCTTACTTGCACAGCAACTTCAAAATTTCAAAGGATGGAGAAAGCCTCACCCTGGTTTTTCCCAACGGAAATATAGCCGATCAAATCAATGTTCCGGCACTCGACGAAGACCATAGCTATGGTCGCAAAAATGATGGACAAGGAGAATGGGTTTACTTTTCCCTACCGACTCCTTTAGAAAGCAATGCCAATGGAGTGGACTACACCTTTGCCGATCCCCCCCAATTTTCGCAATCCGAAGCCTTTCAAGTCGCTCCTTATTCGGTGATGCTTAGCTGTAATCAACCCAATTGCCAAATCCGTTATACCACCGATGGAAGTACTCCCGATGCCAATTCGCTGCAATACACTCAAGCGCTGAACTTCGATTCTACCGTTTGCTTGCGCGCTCGAACTTTTGCCAGTAATTTTCGTCCTTCCGAAACGGCTACCAAGACTTATTTCTTCCAAAAACAACATCAACTTCCCATGATGGCCATCAGTACCGATCCCGAACATCTTTGGGACTGGGAAAAAGGCATTTTCGTTTTGGGCCCCGACGCGGATCCCAATCCTCCGTTCTTCGGTGCCAACTTTTGGAAGGATACCGAGATTCCCATCTTCCTAGAATACTTTGAAGCAGGTCATCTGCAAAAGACCTTTCGGTTAGGGGCCAAAATCCACGGGGGCAGTGGGGCACGTTCCAAGCCCATGAAATCACTACGGCTCTTTGGCGATCGCGCCTTTGGAGACGAAACCATTGATTATCCCTTTTTTGACAATAAAGACATCAGCAGTTTTAAAAAGCTCGTCCTACGAAATGCCAGTGGAGACTTCAACTTTGCCCACATGCGCGATGCCTATTTGCATCGCTATTTCATTGACGAAGGCCTCCATCTCGATGCTCTGGCCTATCAACCCATGGCGGTTTATATCAATGGACAATACTGGGGGCTGATGAACTTACGAGAAAAAGTAGATCGCTTTTATTTGGAAAATAACCATGACATCGATATCGATGCACTGGATCTACTGGAAGAAGATACCTTTGCCGTAACGGGGACTTTTGATCGCTTCCACGAGATGTTTGAATTTGTCATGGCCCATGACATGGCCGACTCGACTGCTTTTGCGGAAGCAGCGACTTTATTTGATGTAGAGAATTTGGCCGATTATTTCATCGCACAAACAACGGCGAACAATACCGATTGGCCGGGCAACAATATCAAGTACTGGCGGGCCCACGCAGCGGGTAGCCGTTGGCGCTACATCCTTTTTGATTTGGATGTTGGCAGTGGCTTTGCCGGATGGACCGAAGCCGATGGCAACTCCTTTGCTTCACGAATAGAATTTCACTCCGATCATTCCTTTATCCAACTCATGCAGGCCTTCTGGGAAAATGAAACTTATCGGCATTACTTCATCAATCGTTATGCGGATTTGCTCAATACCACTTTTCGGGAAGCGCATTTCGTGAAGGAAGTCGCCCGAGCAGAAGCCATGATTGATGAAGAAATAAAACGGCATTTTCAGATTTGGCAATGGCCAGGTTATGAGACTTGGAAAAATGAGCGGATTCCCGAACTCCATCATTTTGCTGCCAATCGGGCTCCTTTTGCTCGACAGTATGTACAAGAACATTTCGAATTGACCAATCAAGTTCAACTTAGCTTGAACACTTTTCCAGAAGGTGCAGGAGAAATTCAAATCAATAGCATTATTCCCGATACGCTGCCTTGGGATGGGTATTATTATAATGACGTTCCAGTAACCTTAAAAGCAAAGCCCAAACCTGGCTATTACTTTCGGGAATGGCAAAGCCAGAATACAGATTTGGCGAACGCCAATCAACGAGAGTTGACCGCCAATTTTGCTACGGATGATGAGGTGATTGCCCTTTTTGAGTCACAGCCCACCGCCCCTCAAATTGCCGTTTTTCCCAACCCTTTCGATCAACAGATTTTCGTTGAAAGTTTACTTCCCGATTCCGAACAAGTTAGCTTTGCTATCTACAATACGAGTGGTCAATTGTTGGGCCAAACCGTCCAGCGTTATGTACCTCAGGGATATCAACGCTCCCCCCTTACGCTCAGTGATTTGTCACCAGGTCTTTACTTCTTACACGTATACACTGACAAGTGGTCAGAAACGTTCAAACTAGTCAAATAACATGAAAATCAACGCCTCCCTGCTTGGTCTTATTGCGCTTTGTTTTAGCTGTAGCAATTCAGACAATAGCCCCATTCTTAACGGGAATTTCACCAGATCCGTTCAATTAGACAACCAATTATTGGAAATTTCTGGCATTCTGCCAATAGGTGAAAGTAGCCTGATCGGGCATAATGACAGTGGAGATGATCCGATTCTTTATCAGTTCCGTTTGGAAGATGGAGTGGTGGAGCAACGATTTACCATTGATGCCCAACACCAAGATTGGGAAGAGATAGCGGAAGACGATGATTTTATTTATGTTGGTGATTTTGGCAATAATTCAGGAGATCGCCAAAACCTTCGGGTTTACAAAATTGCCAAGGCTGATTTGGTTGCCGATGTTGAGATCAATGCCGAATCCATTCTTTTCCACTACCCTGCTCAAGATAATTTTAGCCCGCGCGATGACCACAACTTCGATTGTGAAGCCATGATTGCCCTTGGCGATTATCTGTATTTGTTTAGTAAAAATCGAGGCAATCGACAAACCGACCTTTATCGATTGCCCAAAGTTCCGGGGAATCATTCGGCAGAGTGGATGCAAAGTTTTGATAGCCAAGGACTCGTTACTGCGGCTAGTATTCGAAAAACAGATCAACCTGCACTAGCACTTTTGGCTTATGAGTACGATAATGGTGGCTTCCTTCCATTCATTTGGTTGTTTTCCGCTTTTCCTAGCCACGATTTTTTTGCGGGACGAAGTGTAAAAATTGATATTCCATTTCAAGTACAAGCCGAGAGCATTACCTTCGAAAACAGTACCCAGCTGATCTTTGCTGCTGAATCTGAAAGCGGACGAAGTGCAGACTTCATTTATCGTTTGGACGCCAGCGAATGGTTACAGTAAGCTTAGAAGTCGTAATTGACAAAAAGGGCAGTTGGGGAACGAAACCTGGTGAAGAGTCCATATCGCGTACTGTTGTTGGCATCGCGAACATATGCTAAAATATCGTAAGACAATTCTGTTGATAGGGAAAGTCGATCATTGATTCGATAGAGCAGTCCAAAAAATGGAGATGGACCAAGTCCAAGCTGCACATTACGGCTTCCTTCAAAGCCTAGTTCACTAAAGTTGAACTGAAATTTAAAATCCACCCCGTAAAAAGCACGCCAAGGGCGGAGGGTCGGCTGCTTTTTACGAAAATTCCCAAAGTCTTTAAAACGCTCCTGGCCCACGCGAAAGCGAATGTCATTATTGGC
>JBCCSR010000119.1:0-9508 GCA_039199865.1 Bacteroidota bacterium | reverse complement strand
GCACATATCCCCCTGTCATTTGCCCAACAACAGATTTGGATTATTGATCAATTAGAAGGTAGCCGGCATTATCATATGCCTAGCCGTTTTAGGTTAGAAGGCCAAATAGATGCTACAATCCTAGAAACCGCATTAAGGGATATCGTCGACCGACACGAAGTATTGCGTACCGTTTTCCGAACAAATGAAGACCAAGTCTACCAACTGGTCCTGTCCGCCCATCAGTGGCAACTAAGCTATGAAGATTTATCTCAGGAAAAGCAGACGACAAGATTTCAAAAGCTACTTCAAGCATACATCAATGCTCCTTTCGATTTGGCAAATGACTATTGTCTGAGGGCCCTTTTAGTCAAAACTGCCGAAGCAGAACATCAATTGATTTTCGTCATTCATCACATTGCTGGCGATGGTTGGTCTTCTCCAATTTTTTTGCATGAATTGCAGCAAACTTTTGCAGCGCGACTAAATGGGCAATCCCCTCAGCTAGCCAAACTCCCCATTCAATATGCCGACTATGCCATTTGGCAAAACCAAGTCTTTGGTGAGCAGCGTCTAGCAAAGGCCTTGGCCTATTGGGAAAATAAACTGCGTGGATTAGAAAGTCTGGAATGGCCACTCGACTTCCCCCGCCCTGCCAACAAAAGTCAGCGAGGAAAAATGCTGCACTTTAAAATCGGTACACCAACGAGTACACGAATCCGACAGTTGGCCCGAAAGGAAGGACTCACTACGTTTATGATCCTACTGGCCACGCTGAAAGTGTTATGTTATAGATATACCGCCCAAGAAGACATTTGTATCGGTAGCCCCACCGCCAATCGCAACCACCAAGCAACGGCACCGTTGATGGGCTACTTCCTCAACATTTTGGCTTTGCGCTCTGATTTGAGTGGACAGCCTGACTTCAAGACCCTATTGCAACAAATTCGACGAAATACGCTGGAGGCTTATCGGCATGAATGGGCCCCTTTCAACAAAGTCGTCGATCGAGTGGTAAAGGGACGCGATCAAAGTCGAAGTCCTTTGTTCCAAACCATGTTTGTTTTGCAAAATGAGTTGACTGCTTTGCCAAGGCAACTGGGCGAAGCTCAACTCATTGAGGAAGATATCGAATACGATATCGCCAAATTTGATCTTACTTTTTTGGCCAATGAAACGCCAGAAGGAATTGAGTTTACCGTTGAGTTTTGTACCGATTTATTTTTGGAAAGTACGGTCCAACGAATGATTCAACATTTCCAACAGTTGCTGCAATCAGCTCTGGATCATCCAGAAGCAAAAATCAGTCAGCTCAAAATGTTGACGCCTACGGAAAAGCAAAATTTGCTCCCCTCACAAGACTTGGCCATTGCTCCTCTTTTGGAAGGCTCCATTATTCCGCTTTTTGAAGAGCAAGTTGAAGAAAGCCCGGAGTACGTTGCTCTACAATTTGGTGAGAAACAATACACTTACCAATCGCTCAATCAATGGAGCAATCAATTGGCCCATCACCTCATCGAGACTTTTGACATTCAATTCGACGATTTAATCGCCGTCCAATTGCCACACGGAGATCATCTGGTAAAAGCCATTTTGGCCATTTTAAAATCTGGTGCTGCTTATGTTCCAATTGATCCCAACTATCCCGAGCAAAGAAAAGCATACATTCTCCAAGAGAGTCAGGCAAAGGTTTTAATCGACGAATCGTTTATCGATCAATTTAAAGCCATTCGATCAAAATGCAATGTGAGCAATCCAGCGCTAAAGCATCGATCCAGTCAATTGGCCTACGTCATTTTCACCTCTGGTTCTACGGGTCGTCCCAAAGGAGTCATGATTGAACAAGCCAGTTTGCTCAACTACTTACACTATTGCCAAAAAACTTACGGTAAAGGATTGGAAGCCTTTCACTTTCCGCTGTTTACTTCCATCTCTTTTGACCTAACGCAAACTAGTTTATTCCTTCCGCTCCTTAGTGGTGGATGTCTTTTTGTCTACGATCCGAATGATTTAGAAGAAAGCATTTCCCAAATCGTCAACAATCCGCAAATCAATGCTATAAAGCTAACGCCTTCTCATACCTACTTTTTGGATCAGGTGGAAGTCAACACCAACATTCAGCTTGCCATTGTAGGGGGAGAGCGATTGGAAAAACAACATATTGAGTTTTTACAACAATTACAGCCCCAGATTCGGATTTTCAATGAATACGGTCCAACGGAAGCGACCATCGGCTGTATCGTTTACGAAATACAATCGGCAGATGAAGCCATTCTAATTGGTCAGGCCATCGACCAAACCGAGGTTTATATTCTCGATCAAAATCAGGCCCTTGTTCCGGATGGCGTACGAGGAGAAATTTGTATTGGAGGAGCGGGTCTAGCCCGTGCCTATTTTAAGCAACCGGCACTTACCAAAGAAAAATTTATCCCTCACCCCTTCTCTTCCGATCCAACTGCTCGTTTGTATCGAACCGGTGATTGGGCTTGCCGAAAAGCGGATGGTAATATTCAATACTTTGGTCGAATCGACGAGCAGGTCAAGATCCGTGGGCACCGAATCGAATTGGCAGAAATTGAATTGGCCTTACAAAAACTAGCAGGCATTCAAAGCGGAGCAGTAGTAGTACACAAAGATGAACATGGCAATGATCGATTGATCGCGTACATCGTTACACATCAAGCATGGACGCCCTCCGCGGTAAAAGATGCGCTTCAGCTTCAGTTGCCCACCTACATGATTCCCCAGATGATCATCGAGGTAGATCGCATTCCAATGAGCCCCAATGGTAAAACCGATCGCAAAGCGCTGCCTCAACCCGATCTGAGTAGCGTTGATTCCGACAACTATACGGCTCCTCGCAATCCAGTTGAAAAAGAATTGTCCAAAATCTGGCAAGACTTATTGAGTGCCAAAAATATTGGTATTCACGATAACTTTTTTGAATTGGGTGGCGATTCCATCATTACCATTCAGGTGGTCAACCGAGCACGTCGAAAAGGGTATGCCCTCAAGGCGAAAGATCTTTTTGAATACCAAAGTATTGCTCAGCTGGCCCAAAAAGCACAGCAAGAGACTCAGTCTGACGGCCAAACGGAACAAGGAGGTTTAAGCGGAGCAGCACCATTACTGCCCATTCAACAATGGTTTTTCGATCAGCAAGAAGACCTATCTCATTACAATCAGGCCCTTCTGTTACAAGTGGACAAAACCATCCACGTCGACCATTTAACTACCGCTGTTGAAGCATTGGTCCAACGACACGATGCCCTCCGCTTTGCTTATCAACGACAAGACAATGTTTGGACACAACGCTACACGCCCAATAAAGCAATTTTACAGCAAGAAGATTTACGACAAGTTTCAGCCACAACCATTGGGGAGCAAATCAAACAAATTAGCCAGCAACATCAAGAGGGACTCGACTTAAGGAAAGGACCACTCTACCGATTTGTTTGGATGCAAATGCCAGAAACGGAAGACAAACATCGATTGTTAATGGTCATTCACCACTTGGCCGTCGATGTCATTTCCTGGAGAGTATTGACCCAAGATTTAAACACTTGTCTACAACAATTGGCCAAAGGACAAAGCATTGAATTGGGCCAAAAAGGCAGCTCTTACCGCCAATGGAGTGCTGCCATGCAACGATGGGGACTATCCGCAGCAGTTCAATCCCAGAGCGCTTATTGGAAGCGAACTGCTCAACAAAAACAGGTTTTACCAACCGACAAAAAACAAAAGGACAAGGTTGCACTCAGGGTAGCAGACAGCATCCGTGAGACTGTCTATCTCAACAAAAAACAAAGTACTGCCCTTTTGCGCAAAGTACACCATGCTTATCAAACCAATATCAATGATTTGTTATTGGCTGCCTTGGCGCAAAGCATTCAGCAATGGTCTGGCCAAAATAAAATTACCATTGGACTGGAGGGCCACGGTCGAGAGGCCCTATTCGAGCAGCTTGATATTAGCCAAACAATGGGCTGGTTTACCAATCTGTATCCACAACTGATTCAGCTGGAAACACAACTCGATTTGGGGCAGACCATCAAAAGCGTTAAAGAACAAATTCGAGCGGTTCCCAATAAAGGAATGGCGTATGGTTTGTTGCGCTATCAAGATCAAGATGCCGAGGTTCGACAAAGTCTGGCCAAAGGAGATGCGGAGATCATTTTTAACTATCTCGGACAAATGGATAGCCTAATCGATCCTGCGGCGCAATTGCAGATCGCTAAAGAAGCCCTTGGCTCCTCGGTCAGTCCCAAAACCAAGATCTCCACAAAATTGGAGATCAACGCTTATTTGACTCAAGGCCGATTGGCATTCGAATGGACGTATGCTCCAAAACAGTATTACAAAAAAACCATTCGACAACTTTCCAGACAGTGCCTCAAGGCTTTAGAACAAATCATCCAACATTGTCAAGAACAAATACATACCGAATGGACGCCCATTGATTTCGGACTTGCACCGGATGTTTCCGCACTTGCGCTGGATCAATTTATAACAAGACAAGAACAAAAACTAGGAACTTCAATTAACCCCGATACGCTTTATCGCTTGAGTTCCACGCAAGAAGGCATTTTATTCCATCAACTTTACGATCCAAAATCCACCGCTTACATTGAGCAGCTAAGCCTAGAATGTAGTGGCCCCTTCGAGGTCAATGCCTTTGAGCAAGCTTGGCAAAGTGTAATGGAGCAATACCCCGTTTTGAGGACTCAATTTTTGGTCAACGAGCTTAAGGTTCCCGTACAAATCGTTGTTCCACAAATGGACTTGCCCCTTGAGGTCATGGATCTATCGACTTTAACAAGCGGACAACAGCAAAGTCAAGTCGAGGCCATTGCGAGTGCAGAAGTCGCAAAAGGATTTCATTTCAGTCAGGCACCTTTGATGCGCGTAAGCCTTCTGCTGTTAGGAGAAAATCGCTTCCAATTCATTTGGACTCATCACCACATCTTACTTGATGGCTGGTCCCTTCCCATCATACTCAAGACGCTTTTTGATTGTTACCAAGCCATTTTGAAACAGCAAAGTTTAGCTGCCGCACCACAAGATCATTACGCCAATTACATCCACTTCCTCCAATCGATTGATCCTTTTGTAGAGCAGGCGTTTTGGAAAAACTATCTAGCAGATTTTGAGTCGCCAAGTTTACTCCCATTTGTCGCTCCGCAAAGCAATCGCAATCAAGCCAGCCAACATTTTGGTTTAGACCAATTAGCGCTCGATACTCATACTACAAATGACATCAAGCAATTTGCGCAAAAGCATCACCTAACGGTCAATACCATCATGCAGGGCGTTTGGGGCATTCTATTGTCGCGGTATAGCAATCAATCCGATTGTTTGTACGGAGTGACCGTTGCTGGAAGACCTGCCCATTTGGAAGGCGTTGATCAGAGAGTCGGCTTGTACATCAATACTTTGCCCATCAGAATTCAAGTAGAAGACACCCAACAAATTGTTGACTACCTCAGTAAAATCCAAAAAAATCATAGCCAGGCTCGGGTTCATGAATATGCTTCGATGGTAGATATCCAAAATTGGTCGGGTATTCCCGGAGATCTATTCGACAGCATTTTGGTTTTTGAAAACTATCCATTGGGCGATCTTTTCGCTGAAGATCAAGCCATTCAAATCACGGATATACAGACTAGAGAAAAAAGTAATTTCTTGTTGACGATTGCAGTCAATATGGGCGCAAACCTCGACATTGGCTTTTCCTTCAATCGCGATTTGCTCGATCCTGAATACGTACAATTGATCAAAGGGCATTTCAAAACGGTATTACAACAAATCATCCAACCAACAACCATCACTCTTGATGATATTGATCTCTTGACCCAGCAAGAGCGACGGCAGATTCTAGAAACCTTTAATCCTCCCTTAACGGGTCTTTCGGACATTCAAACTGTTGATCAACAATTTGAAGTTTGGGTGGAACAACAACCCGAGGCCATTGCTCTTGCCTTTGGTGCGCAAGAATGGACCTATCGGGAATTAAATGAACGTGCCAATCAATTGGCCGCTTATCTGAAAGAACACCATCAGGTACAAAAGGGAGACTTTGTTGGGATACTACTCGAACGATCCGAGTGGATGATCATTGCCATTTGGGGCATTATCAAAGCGGAGGCAGCTTACGTTCCGATCAATTTAGATTATCCCCTGGAGCGCAAGCAATTTATTGTCAAGGATGCTCAAATGAAAGTCTTGATCACATCTACCTCTGCCCAGGATCATCAAGATTTATCTGTTTCTCAGTGCATCGTTCACCCCAATTTACTCGATCAGAGCCCAAGCCAACAGCAGGCGCGAGTGACAAGGCCAAATGCTCCCGTCTATCTATTGTATACCTCAGGCACAACTGGACAACCCAAAGGAACCTTGATCAATCACACTGGCTTACTCAATATGGCTCAGTCCACGGAGGCCCTCCGTTTCCAGCCAAGCGATCGAGTGTTGCAATGGTCGAACCTGTCTTTTGATGCTTCTGTTTACGACATTTTTAATGCTTATTTGAATGGAGCAAGTTTGTACTTAATTGAGGAGGCAGACGTAGCGGATCCCGAACGAATCAAATCGATCATCCTTCGCCACCAAATCAACGCGGGGATATTTAGTACGGCTTTTTTCAATGCCTTTGTAGAGCATGATGTTGAAGTTTTGGGCCAATATCGCAAACTACTTTTTGGCGGGGAGGCGGCCTCTGCTTATCACGTTAAAAAAGCGGTACGGGCAATGGGGCCAGATAAACTGGTCAATGCTTACGGTCCAACGGAGTCAACGGTCTATGGAACCTATTATCCGGTACAGAACGATGATTTCGAAAGTTTACCCATCGGTTATCCAATCAACGGTGCACAAATTTATATCGTCGATAACAAGGAGCGATTGGTGGGCGTTGGCCAGATAGGAGAAATTTGGATCGGTGGAAAAGGCGTGGCCAATGGTTACCTAAATCGTTCGGAGCTAACCGGCGAAAAATTCATTTCTGATCCCTTTCATCCGGGTGCCAATCAGCGCATCTACAAAACGGGAGATTTGGCTCGGTGGCAAAGCAATGGAACCATTGAGTTCATGGGTAGAAAGGACAGTCAGGTCAAAATCCGTGGATTCCGAGTTGAGCTCAGTGCCATCGAAAAAACCTTGCAGCAAATTGCCGAAGTACAAGAGGCATTGGTGGTCACCCAAAAAGATCAACAAGGGACTTTACAAATCATTGCTTATTTGATCGGTGGTCAACAATTGGCAGTTGATGCGGTCAAAGCACAAATCAAAAGCCAGCTCCCCGATTTCATGGTTCCTGCGAGCTTTGTTCAGTTGGAGCAATTTCCGATAACCTCCAATGGTAAGATTGATCGCAAAGCCCTGCCCCAGCCTAACTTTACGGATCTCGCTCGCCGCGAATATGTGGCTCCCCAAAATGAAGTAGAACAACAACTGACCGAGATCTGGTTGCGCCTGTTAGATCTCTCGGAAATAGGGACACAAGATGGATTTTTTGCCATGGGTGGACATTCACTGACCGCAACTCGTTTGGCTTCCGCCATTCACCATACTTTCCAGGTAGACATTGCGGTAAACGACCTATTTACGCATACGACCATTCAAGCACAGGCCTTGTTGATTGAAACGGAGAAAAAAGTCGAGCGTCCTACTTTTAGCACAGTAGAAAAACGTCCAAAATACATTCCACTTTCTTTTGCTCAAGAGCGTTTGTGGTTCATCCATCAGCTCAAAGGAAGTGTTGAATATCATTTGTCTACTGTATTGACCAGTGACGTGGCATTAGATCAAATTGCACTGGAGAAAGCCTTTCAGGCTTTACTCGAACGTCATGAAGTTTTGAGAACAGTCATTGTTTCTACGGATGAACAAGTCTATCAAGAAGTCAAAACCGAAAAGGAGTGGCAAATTGACCGTTTCGATCCCATTCCTCAAGAACAAGATTTAGCCGAATTCTGCCACGACTACGTCAATCAGGCTTTCGACTTGACCGAGGATTTCCCCATTAGAGTAGCCCTCTTTCAAAGCAGTACGGGCCAACACTGCCTCCTCCCCGTCTTGCACCACATTGCCTCGGATGGCTGGTCCGTCAGTATCTTCATCAAAGAATTGATGAATTTCTACCAAGGATTCATCAATAACCCAAAAGTCAGCTTACCCGCACTTCAAGTTCAATATGCGGACTACGCCATTTGGCAAAGAGAACATTTTGATCCAAGACAAAAGCAAGCACAAGTCGCCTACTGGACCCAAAAATTGGCCGATCTACAAACGGTTGAACTCAGCAATGATTATCCCCGTCCAAGTGTTCAAAGCACCCGGGGGGCACAATGCCAAATCCGGCTATCGGCTACTTTATCTCAGCAATTGCAATCACTGGCACAAAGACAAGAAGTCAGTGGCTTTATGCTGATGATGACAGCACTCAACATTCTACTTTTTAAATACACCCGACAAGAAGACATTTGTATTGGGACGCCCATTGCTGGTAGAAACGACCAAGCCCTGGAACCCTTGATTGGCTTTTTCATCAATATGTTGGCCATCCGTAATCAAGTCCATCCACAAGCCCCTTTTACAGCACTATTGCAAAAAGTCAAAGCGACCAGCCTCGATGCCTTTGCCCATCAAGAACTGCCTTTTGAACAGATTGTGGAAGCCATTGATTGGCCCAGAGATCAAAGTCGAACTCCAATTTTCCAAATCAGTTTAACCTATGACAATACCCCTGAGATAGCTCCCTTTCAAATTGGCCATTTCCAAGTCAATCAAGCGCTGACCGATCAATTGAGTGCCAAAGCACAGAGGGACCTTAGTTTTTTCATCAACCAAGATGAAGAGGGTTTTAATATTCGTTTGCTCTATTGTAGTGACTTGTATCGTCCTGACAGTATGGAACAGTTGCTCGTTCATTTTCAGCAATTGCTTGTCAATATCGTTCAAAAGCCCGACCAGCAGATTGCTCAATTGACTTTAGTAGACCAAGCAGAGCAAAGACAATTGCTCTTTGGCTTCAACGATAACTACATCGATTATCCAGCGGATCAATCGGTCATTACAACTTTTGAACAACAAGTCCAAAAATACCCAACAAAATCCGCACTGGTTAATAATAGACGGGTATTGACTTACGAGGAGTTGAACGAAAAGGCCAATCAGCTGGCGCAGCAATTGGTCGAGCAACAGCAGATTCAAGGGGGTCACTTCGTAGGTCTATTGCTCGATCGTTCGGAATGGATGATCATCGCCATGCTGGGCGTTTTAAAAACTGGCGCAGCTTACGTTCCGATCCATCCGGAATATCCCCTGGAACGGAAACAATTTATGTTGGAAGATGCAGGGATTAAAACATTGATTTTACATTCTGATCATCTTTTTGATTACACCGATCTTAACGTGGCCTTATTTCCTATCGACATCCAGCTCGTCAGTGAAACTGGTCCAGTTCAGCCTTTCCAAACCATACAACCAATCAACGCCCAGGATGCAGCCTACTTGATGTATACTTCTG
>JBCCSR010000118.1:0-9514 GCA_039199865.1 Bacteroidota bacterium | reverse complement strand
TATCCATTCTTTTTAATTCAACGTAGGAAAAAGACTGGCCAAGTAAGTCAGCTATTTTTTCCAAATCGTCGACATCTGTATTGATGTTGACAAACATCCGGTCCTGCTGACGAAAAGTTACCGCACCCGTAATTTTCTGATTCAGATAGAGCAACAAAAGGATCAAAGCAAAGGCTACGATTGCCAATACCGGTTGGTTGGCTCCTCCCGCTAATCCGATACCGATCACGATAAACAGATAGGTCAATTCCTCTGGATCCTTGATGGCAGCCCGAAAACGTACAATCGATAAAGCCCCAACCAGTCCCAGAGAGAGGGCAATAGAAGATTTGACGATCATAATAATCAACAAAGTTCCCAGTGCAAGTGGCAGAAAATTACTGGCAAATTTACGGCGATTGGAAATCGCATTGCCGTGTCGAATGTAAAACAAGCGCAAAAGGCTCACTAAAATGGCGACCACAAATATATTGAGCAGAAATTCATCCAGTGGCACATTGTTGTTGAATTCCTCAATGTATTTTTCTTGGATCTTCTCAAGTAGGTTCATTCAAGTTTTGCTTTTTTAAAAATAATGAATGGCTTTTGTTCATGATTGACCACGTAAGCAATTTTGTAAGCCGGGGCAAAAATACGTTTTAATCAGCAAATTGCCTTTGGTCAGACCGCGAAAATTAGCGCAAATCGCCAACTTAAGGCAAATTATTCGAGTCGGGCTTTCGAATTGGCTTTCTCCAATCCCCAAAAACAATTTGCTTGGGCTGGCGTTATTTTTTCAGTGCAATGGCTGAAAAAAGGCGCCTCACCAAGGCACTTATTTTTTTGAAATGATTTCACTTCGAGCCTAATTTTTGTATCTTGATCCTTCGACTGACAAGCACTTGATCATTCGCCAAAATGTACCGATCATTAAATCACTGTAAATGAAGCAATCCGACGGAAAGGGACTGAGTTTACTGAGTATTCTACTCATTTTTGTCAGTGTTGTCTTAGCTACCCTTTTGGTTAAGACGCGCCCTTGGCTATTGATGATCCTCTTGCTTTGTGCTTTGACGATTGGCAGTGTATTTTACCTCATCAAATCTCTCAATGATCACCGGAAAAAACGGGCTTTTGCCAAAAGTATCGGCGGCAATGTCATGAGTAAACTCGAACAATGTGATTTTCAAATCGAAAAAAACAAGAAGGAAATTGAAGAGATCAAGCACAGCCTTCGGGATCTCGACTCCAAGTTAGATCCCTCCCTCAAATTGAAAGACACGACCCAAAAGGAAACCGAACGCATCCGTAGTGCTTTTCAAAAAGAGCTTAAACTTCGCCAAGCCAAGATTAGCTTTTACGAAACTTGTAGAACCAAACTTCGGACCCTCGAATACAACCATCGGATGGTCAAAGAACTGGCCCTCAAACAAGAGAAACTCAATAAGTTACAAGAGGAACATTTCGAAGAAATTGCAGACATGGAATCGCTCAAAAGTGGCGTTGAACACGATCAGTTTTACCTCGACTCGATTGAAAAATTAAGCCTCAAAATGTCAAAAAGTACTTCGCTAGATGCCGCCGAAGGACTACAACTCGAATTGGTGGAGATCACCAAGGAATTGCGGCGAATATAAAATGTAAGGACTAGGTTTCCTCCTCCTCCCCTTTTTCCAATTGATTTCTCGTTAAAATCAAAGCCAATAAGGCAAAGCCATCATTATAAACCACTTGTCCTTCTTTCATGGTCGTTGGTTTGCTACTAGGAATCAAGTTAGAGATCAAATCAAGTACCGCAGAGGTGATGTATAAACCCGCAAGAAATTGAACTATTTTCACGGAGGGAAAGAGGAGCATCAGATAAATCAGAGGTAAGGCTATAATCATAGAGGCGATGGGACCACCTAAGATGATTAGAAGTGTTTTCCAAAAACTAGTGGTTCCACTGTGTTGGGTCAGTCCACCGTTCCACATCAAGGGATTGAACATGATATTGCCCCTCAATCGTCCAAAACTAAAGTTCCAACCCGCCTCAACTGCTTCGTAGGCCCCTACGTAAATGGTAACTTTTTCGTCGGTAAACAATAAAGCTGGAATGGCATGACCCAATTCGTGAAAAAGTGTAGTAATCGACCGGGCAAAGGCCGCCGCAGTCAACAAAAGAAGCCCCGCAAAAAGACCAAATAAGATGGACATTGATTTGCTTATTTGTCTTGCTTCGTCGCCTTAAATTCGTTGATGTGGGTCGTTCGATAGTGCTCTCCATTGATGTACTCTAATTCCACCAAAAATTCATCTGCTTCTTTAAACCCGGGAGAAATCATCGCTCGCTCAAATTTCTCATTTAGAAATACGATTGATGGATAGGACATCCGACCTTCCAAAAGAGAGTAAGCCAAGGTATGTACGCCTCTTCTCCCCTGTTTGTGAAATTTGAAGGTATTGTTATTGAAAATGATGTCTTCTTTTTGTTCTGCATTCAGTTTGACCGGATAGAAATGCTCGTTGAGGTAGTCTGCCACGTTCTGTTTTTCAAAGGTCTTTTTATCCATGACTTTACACCAACCACACCAACTGGTATAGATATCGACCATAAACTTCTTTGGATGCTCCGCATTGGCCTTTACTGCTTCTTCCCAAGTATACCATTTGACTTTTTTGGCCCATTCGGAACTTTCCTCTTGAGTCTGAAAAGTAAATGAGCTAATCAAAAGGGCCAATACGGCTAAAAAAATAGGATAAATGGTCTTTTTCATTTTTAATTCGTTTTAAGTCAAACTTTTTCCCACAAAATCGCTTTTCTTTTGTAGTGGATGCGAAAAGGTTTGAGTGCTTGCAATTTCAGATTTAACGCAATAAGTTCGCCATTGTTTTAATGAATACGCACCACAAACACAAATATCAGAAAAAATGAGGAAAATTGTCGTGGCTATTGGTGGTTCAAGTGGTTCACTTTATGCTAAAGTCCTATTGGATAAACTCCGTGATTTAGAAGACCAGATCACTGCGGTCGGAGTGGTCATGAGTGATAATGCTAAGTTCAATTGGAAATATGAATTGGGCAATGAAGATTTTAAAGATTACAACTTTAACTTTTACCACAAGTCCGATTTCAATGCGCCCTTCGCTTCCGGCTCTGCTCGCTATGATACCATGATCGTTTGTCCTTGCTCCATGGGCTTACTCGCCAGAATCGCCATCGGTTTTTCTGGAGATCTAACGACCAGGGCTGCAGATGTCATTTTAAAAGAAAGACGAAAACTCATTTTAGTCCCCCGCGAAACTCCTTTAAGTCTCCTTCACATCAATAATATGAAGACCGTCACCGAAGCCGGAGGTATCATTTGCCCAGCTGTTCCCTCTTTTTACAGCAAACCAGAGAGTTTGGAAGAAGTAGCAGCCACAGTGGTTGATCGCGTTTTGGACTTAGCGGGTTTTGAATTAAAAACTTATCGCTGGAACGAGGCGTCAGAATAGCACTTGTTCCCCTCAAATCACCTCAGCGACCACAAAGATACTGCCTCCAACAAAAATGAGATCGCCAGGCCCTGCCCTACGCTTTGCGGCAGCCAATGCGGTGCGAACCGATCGATAAGCCTTGCCCTCCAATCCGTACGTACTGGCTTTTTCCTGCAATTCATGGGGATCACATCCACGTGGAATGTTGGCTTTCGCAAAATAGTAAATCGCTTGAGAAGGAAGTAGCGGGAGAACTTTCGCCAAATCTTTATCGCTTACCGTGCCGAAAACGAAGTGTAGCCTCTCAAATGCTTGATTCTCTAAGGCCTCCATGGCCCCCGCTAAACCCGCCTCGTTATGGGCACTGTCGGTCAAAATTCGTGGGCTTTGACCGAGGTATTGCCACCTTCCCATAAAATGAGTCAAGTGACGCAATTGAGCCAATCCTTGCTGAATGTGCTCTTTGTCAATGTCCTTAAAAAGGGTTTTCTTCTGCAATACTTCCAAGGCCATCAAAGCCGTAGCAATGTTCTTTTCCTGATAAGCACCAAGCAAATCAACGGAGATTTCCTCCAAATACAATTGTCCCCTTCTTTTGATGGTACAAATCGTTTTGCCAGCACTTTCTCTCGTTTTCTCTACTTTGAAATATCTACTGGCAAAAAAGAGGGAGGCATTTTTGGCTTTGGCCTTACGCTCAAACACAGATTTAATCGACTTTTGTTCTTCACCAATCACCACGGGAACTTGCTTTTTGATGATTCCCGCTTTCTCCACTGCTATTTTCACCAAAGTATTGCCCAGAAATTGCTGATGATCAAAGCTAATATTGGTAATGATGGAAAGTAAGGGTTGAAGGATATTGGTAGAATCTAGTCTTCCACCGAGGCCCGTTTCAATCACGGCAATGTCCACTTTTTGCCGAGCAAAGTAATCGAATGTCATGGCCACGGTAATCTCGAAAAAGGAAGGCTGCAGTGACTCGAACAATGCTTGATGCTGCTCAACAAACCGGACCACTTCTTTTTTAGGCATCAACTGCCCGTCAATTTTAATCCGCTCGCGAAAGTCTCGATAATGCGGAGAAGTGTGCAATCCAACTTTCCAGCCTTTGGCTTGCAATACAGCACTCAACAAATGGGCCGTCGATCCTTTTCCGTTGGTGCCTGCAATGTGAATGCTCGGAAATTTCTTTTGGGGCTGCCCCAGTGCTTTGCAAAGTGCCTTAATATTATTCAAATTGGCTTTCATCGCGGCGGGGCCAAGCCGCTGAAACATGGGTAGCCGATGGTACAGATAATGGAGGGTTTCCGTGTAAGTCATTGAGTAAGAAAAATAGGAAGGAGGACAAATAAAAATGCATTGATACTGGATGATTTCCAGCACCAATGCACACTTTCATGGTTGATTATTTCAATCGGAATTTGATCTTGATGGTCCCACACTGTTTGTCGATGGTTCCCTTGTCAAATCGATATTTTCTGGCGGCCTTTACGGCAGTATTGATCAAATTGCTATCGGTAGCGGTCGATCCCAATTGGGTGTATTTCGCAGAAGTCACCTTTCCGTTGGCGTCAACACAAACCTTAACAACAACGTCACCTGTTTTTTGACTATTGTCGGTAATTCTGGGCTTGTACGTTACATCTCGCCCCCCTAAATTTCCTCCAATCTCTCCAGATCCGGTGCTCACTCCGTCTAGCGCTTTTCCATCCGGGTCGCCATCCAACTGTCCGTTTGATCCTGGCTTATCGTTATTGCCACCACCGGAACCAATCGTTCCCAGATTTTTCCACTTTTCTGCATCTGCCGCCTTTTTGGCTGCGGCTTCGGCCTCACGCTTGGCTTTCTCTTCTGCCAATTTCTTTTTCTTGGCAGCCTCGGCGGCTTCCGCCTCCTTTTTCTTGCGCTTGGCTTCTTTTTCCAACCAGGCTTCCCTCGCCTTTTTCCTTTCTTCTTCCTTCTGCTTTTTTAAGGCAATTTCATTAGAGCTCGCATCCGTATTCACCTTTTTGGTAGGTTTGGGCGTTTCCTTTTTGGGTTTTTCCTTTGGGGGTTCAGGTGTAGGTTCTTCGACCTCTTCGGGTTCTTGAGCCTCCTCCTCTGCTACTTCCTCTTCCACTGGTGGTGGAGGTGCTCCGAGCTCTTCTCCTTGGCCCAATTCTGGATCACCGAAAGCAACCAGAACGCCCGATTGCCCTGGAGGAGGATCGGGAAAGGTCAATAGTGGCAAAACCGCCAAAATGAGTAGAGCAATGTGAATCACAAAACTAGTAATGGCGCCTTTCTTCTGATTGTTCTTTTCTTCTGTACTAACTGCTGTGTAATCCATAATAATTGGTTTGTGTTTCTCTGATATGCATCAAAGAATGGGTTTGTTCAAAGCATTCACTTGGTTTTTGCGCATTTGTGAGCTAAACAATACAACGCAAAATAAGCATATATCCTTTCAAAAAGAGGTAAACTTTGCATTAATTTAACTTTTTACCCGCTGATTTTCAAGAGGGATCCAAATTTTAATCCTATGATTGTCAGCTATTTAAAAGCAAATCTATTTCCACTAAGATGCCTTAAACCTGCTTTTTGGCGGGAACAAAGCCAATTGACTTACCGCTTTTCCAGATCTAAAAAGCGCAAGATGCGGTTTCGATTTCGATCATAATATTCCATCGCATACTGCTTCATGGCTTTGAGTTTCTTTGCCTCCCGCACGTCTAGCCCAAATTTTTTGCCCCGAATCTCTTCCGGAGCCTCCCTTGCATCAAACTTGAGTTGACAACGCAAATAATCTTCGGGAGCCAATACTTGTTTGACATAATATTCTGAGGCCGAGATATTGGTCTCGGTCAACATTTCGGCAATAAAATCTTTCCATTGCAATAATCCCCAATCCCCCGTTTCAATTGCGGATGGATGAATGTAATTGCCATTGCTGGTTCCACATCCCAAAGACAGCACTTTCAAGTCTGTCAAATTTAATTTCAAGCCTTTCTCTTTGGGTGCATGATAACAATAGGCCGTTTTTGAACTTTTATGCTGGTTGATCGCAAAGGCAACTCCCGCCATTGCCGGATGATTGATCGCAACGCCCCCATCAATAAAATGTTGATACATGGGAAAATAAGTCGGTCCCGCAGAAGTACGTAGGGCCAAGTCAACGATCTTTTCATTGTTGTGCTTGATGTAATAAGAATTGAAAACCTCAGGTCGGAAGTTGGAATAGCGCCCTTCCTCGTCTCTTGGATTCAGCCAAAAAGCGGGAATGAGAAACTTTTTCTTTCCATTGTATTTGTCATTGATGTCGCCTAAAGTTCTGTTTTTATAAGTATCCTCCAGCAATTGCTTCAAGTAAGTATTAGAATACTGCGCTCCAATTAAATTGCCAATATCCCTGATGTCATCGAGTTTGTTGTCACTGAAGATATCTTTCGCATGGTCTTCGTATAAGTCGACGATGTCGTAAGTTTTTCGCCCTACAGCCAAACTTAGAATCAAAATTCCACCGGTAGATGTTCCCGCAAAAAGGTCAAAAATTTCGATGGGTGTTCTCCCTGTATCTTCAAAAATACAATTGAGTATTGTTGCGGGAATGATTCCGCGCGTTCCGCCTCCATCGACAGATAAGATTTTGAATTTTTCCATGCTTCACGGTTTGGTCCTGTAGAAATAACACCATATTGTGCTTTTTGCTCCCTAAACTGCAACTATTTTGTTAAAAATCGTGCATCAGATATTAGTATGCAGATTTCAAAAGCCTTAACAAGCCAAGCAACTGCAACGAAAGTGCTTGCCAAAAAGATCTTAAGGCCATCTATTGATACCTGATCTCAGCAATAAAAAGCGTAGCTTATTGTTCGGAAAATAAAACTGGATCTGATCTATTTATTCTTCAGTAGCCAAAATGGCATTTACTTTTAAGCGCATGGCAATATCCATGACCGTTACCAGTTTTTCGACTGGCGAATCTGGATGGGGAGAGATGGTGACATCCAATGTTTTTCCCCCATTGCTATTTCTCAATCTACGTATGGCAGAAGATAAAACAACATCAGAACTCATCTTGCGGTTATCGAGATAAAAAGTTCCATCCCTGGAAATTCTGACATCTGGTGGATTGGAAGAAGATACCGTAGGATTGGATTTGCCCGGTAATTTTAGATTCAACGCATTAGGTGCTACCAGGTTGGAGGTCAACATAAAGAAAATAAGCAAGAGAAAAATAATGTCGGTTAGTGACGACATGCTAAATTCTGCACTGACCTTATTTCTTTTTTTTATACCCATGATTGTGGTGTTGATGTAATAGATGGAATGGCGACTAAAGTAGTTGAACGCCATTCAAACGGATGCTGTTCCTTTTTCTCTATTTACGAGGCTTGGTGGCCAAGATTGCTTTTAATCTCAAGTTTTTGGCAATATTCATGACCCGAACAACCTGTTTGGTCGCCACTCCTTTTTCGGCAACAATGGTAATTGTCGCATTGTCTCGATTGTCCGATTTAGCTAGAGCATTTCTCACTCCTTTAGTCAAACCACTGTAGGGCATTTTTTTGCCATTGAGGGCAAAAGAACCGTCCTTTTGAATGGTAATCGCCACGTCCGTTGGTGCAACTACTTTAGAATCGGACTCTGGAATGTCGACATTATCTACGCGCACGAAATTGGCCGTCAACATAAAAAAGATGAGTAGCAAAAATATAATATCGGTGAGGGAGGACATGCTGAATTCTGCATTGACCTTACTTCTTTTCTTTAATCCCATGGACTATCGTAGTTTTATATTGGGAAAAATGGACAAAGCCAATGCTTAAGCGGTAGGTTCTTGGAGTAAATCCATGAACTCAACGGTCGTACGCTCCATTTCGAAAACAACTTTTTCGACATTCGCCACTAAAATGTTGTATCCAACAAAAGCGAAAATACCGATAGCCAAGCCAAAGGCAGTAGTAATCAGGGCCTGATAAATACCTCCTGCCAAAACATCGGGTGTAACGTTTTGCTCAGTCGCCATCCGATAAAAAGCCAAAATCATCCCCGTTACTGTTCCAAAGAAACCAATCATGGGAGCAGCACCCGCAATACTGGCCAGACGAGAAAGATTTTTCTCCAATTTAAAAATTTCGAGGTTCCCTACGTTTTCAATTGCCGCGTCGATATCACGTAATGGTTTGCCAATCCGCATGATTCCTTTTTCCACCATTCTCGCAACGGGAGAATCGGTAGTTTGACAAAGCGCTTTTGCCGCAGCAATATTGCCAGCAGCAACATTCGTCCGAATATTGTTCATAAAGTTTTCATCAATTTTTCCGGCCTTTTTGATGGTTAGATAACGTTCGATGAAAATGTAAAGAGCAACAAGGGACAGGATCAAGAGGACCGTCACAATGGCAATACCCAATGGGCCCCCTTCCGTAATAATATCTAAAAGACTTTGGCTTCCTACTTCTTCCTCTCCGGTTTGAAAAAGCAAGATGGACTTGTAAAACATAGGTTTGGTTTTTAAGTTTCTCGAGTTCTGTGTGTTGATTATGAGGAGCTAAATCGTTCGAGCCACGATTCAATAATGGTAAAAGAACGATTTTGTCGGCCACAAATTATCAATTGCAAGTTTAAAATTAAAGTTTTTCCTCAATAATTTATCACATGGCAATCCGCTGGCCTTCTTTTTGGTACCCAGCAGGATACAAATCAAAACAATTGTGGCCGATTCCCGTTTTGTATTTCAATGGTCCATCCTTGCAACAATTTGACCATTCTTCCTTAAAACAAGAAGAAAAAGGCAAACCATCAATCTTCCAAGCCCCACTTTATTGGTACGCCAGCTACAAAAAGATCGGGATTACTTTTATCAATAGCCTAAACAAGATTTGCCACAAAAGCGAAAATTCGCTAATTTCGCGTGCAGTTGAGACCGCCATCCATATGGAGCAGGACCGGCACCCCTGCAAAAGACTTCACTTTGATCAAGCGAAAATGGCTACAACCCAGGTCTCAAGGATAAACACAATAAGACGATAGCTAAATTAACTTTCAAACTCTAATAAATACCTTTTAATAATGATGAATTTATCAACTG
>JBCCSR010000117.1:0-9532 GCA_039199865.1 Bacteroidota bacterium | reverse complement strand
TCGGCTTCGGACAAGTTGAAGGAGCCTTATTGGGCAATAAAGTGTTGTCGAGCAAAAGACCCCATGTTTCTCCAGTGATTAGTCCGTCTGCCTATTTTGATCCCCATAATCCCAAGGACATAGCGGATAAGGTGCAGCATGCTTGTGAGCAGGGGTGGCCCGAGCCCACCCTGCATTTTCGCGATCAGGTAGATGACTTGATCAAACTTTTATACCACGAATAAGAAATGAAAAAGAGCAACAAGTTACTGCTTGAAATCATTGTTGGCATCTTCATTGGCTTTCTGGTCTTGTGGAAGGTCACTCAACGTCAGGTCGACTTCGAAAATTTGGCTTTAGGCAAGGAAACAAAAACCTATTTTGCTCAGAAAGACGGTGCTCCCATTCACTTGAAAACAATGGATACTCCAGAGTGGAAACAAATGAAGGCTGGCTGGAAGCAACGGGGCAGCAAAGAAGTCATTTTGGTATTGGGCAATTCTCAAACGCATAGCATCAATCAATTGAAACCCGGTGAGGTCACCTACAATGAGCTTTTGTTTACTGATTTTCAGGAGGAGTACGATGTCCTTACTCTGACCTATCCCAATGCTGGACTACAAGAATTTTTTCTGACCATCAGTTACGCCTTAAACCAATATCCAATTAAAGCCATTACGGTTCCTATTTTTATGGACGACATGCGTGAAAATGGCATTCGGACAACTGCTTTTACAGATTTGGCAGAACAAGGGTATCGACTTCAGGATACGACCCTAATTGCGCTAAAAATCAATCAAGCACTCTCCAAATTGAATACCTCAAATGATACTGACGATGATCTTCAGGCGCTGCGGGAAACCCCACAGGAAAAAACCGAAAAGTATTTGAGTGATCAGTTATCCGCACAAGCAATGATGTGGAAAGAACGTCCAAAGGTTAGAGGAGAACTTTTTATTTCCCTTTATCGACTTAGGAATAGCATTTTGGGAATCAATGCGCAAACCAAAAGAAAAATGATTCCTAGCTATTACAGAGACAACTTGGAAGCACTGGAGGGTTTGCTGCGTTTGGGAGAACATGCGAATGTAGTGACGTTCTGTTACATTCCACCCATTCGCCAGGATGTAGAAGTGCCCTATGACTTATCCGAATACAACAATTTCAAAAAGGACATTGCGCAACTGACGCAGCAATATCCCAATACTTATTTTTCCAATTTGGAAGCAATCATTCCCGCAGAATATTGGGGGGTGAAGAAATCTACCAATATTTCGGGTAAGGCCGAATTAGACTTTATGCATTTTCAATATCAAGGGCACGAATTGCTTTATTCAAAACTAAAAGAAGAACTGACGCAGCTCCCACTATGATTTTCAACTCGCTCACTTTTTTGGTTTTCTTAATTGTAGTGGTCATTCTCTACTGGAATTTATCGACTCGAAGTCGGCTCTGGTTGGTTTTTTTATCCAGCTTACTTTTCTATGGATTTTGGCGAGTGGAGTATTTGGCGGTAATGCTGCTTTCTACTTTTACCGATTACTTTGTCGCTTTAGAACTAGGCAAGACCGAATTGAGTCAAAAGAGGAAGCGATTCCAATTGTTACTGGTCAGCCTAGTACTCAATTTGGGCTTACTGATTTACTTCAAGTATTTGTATTTTATCTCCGAAAATATCTCTCATCTTGCCTCTTTTATGGGAATGGCCGTAGAGATGCCGGAATTCAATATCCTACTTCCCTTAGGGATTAGTTTTTACACCTTTCAAACGATCAGTTATACCGTAGATGCTTACCGAAAACATATTGAGCCGGAGAAAAACTTTGCCCTTTACGGTTCGTATGTTACGTTTTTCCCACAATTGGTAGCGGGGCCAGTTTTAAGAGCTCAGGAAGTCATTGGGCAATTAAAAGTTAGACCCAAATTTGAATTGTCCTTTATCGGCCAGGGCTTGGAAAGAATCCTGTATGGCTTGTTTTTGAAGGTGGTTTTGGCCGACAATATTGCTCCACTGGTAGACGCAGGTTATGCTTTGCCTGCGGCCTCTATGAGTGCAATTGATGTATGGACCCTTGCTTTTATCTTCGGCTTTCAAATCTATTTCGACTTTGCGGGATATTCTCACATTGCTATCGGTTGTGCCAAACTCATGGGCATTCAATTTCCCGAGAATTTCAATTTTCCCTACGCCGCTACTTCTTTCAAATCCTTTTGGCGAAGGTGGCACATTTCGCTATCCAGTTGGATTAGAGATTACCTTTACCTCCCGCTAGTGGGGGCCACAGTAATTGACCCTTCTAAAAGATCTCAAGGAGGGATTGATGTCAGTCGTTTAAAAACCAATATTTCTACCACTCAGAAAAACAAGGCACTCTTTCTGACTTGGGCCATTATGGGCTTGTGGCATGGAGCCAATTGGACCTTTGTCTTTTGGGGGATTTATCACGCGGTTATGATCTTCATGGAACGTCAACTTACGTCTTTCAGGAAAAAAACGAGTTTGTTTCAAAAGGCAGTTGTCGGCTGGATGGTTACTTTACCATTGGCCATGTTGGGATGGGTTCCGTTTCGAGCACAATCGATTGGAGATACCTTAACCATGTTTTCCAAAATCATCAACCCCACTGAATATTGGGCCATCAGCATGAGAGAAAATGTTTATTTGGTGACTTTCTTATTGTTGCTCTTTACAACGATGAGTTATCTGTATACCACCTATCTTAAAAATAATGTCCTGGAAAATCCGTGGTTACGTGCCCCCTTACAGGTGGGCAAATTTGCTATGATATTTATCCTGGTGTTTACCTTTTTTCGACCCATCTCACAGTTTATCTATTTCCAGTTTTGATACATGAGAAAATGGGAATGACAACCATTGAGACAAAAGAGAATGTCCATTTTTATACTAGGAACTTGATTAAAGTTCTGCTAAACAAAACATCATATGACACCTGAAATTGCGAATCGACCAATTAATCAGGAACCTGCTCGGTTTAAGTGGTCTCATCACCATCCTTTACACCGCTTTCTCGTCAAACTATTTAATCGCATGATGCGGTATGTACCCTTTGGTCTAAAGTACGGCATTGGTCAAGCGAGACGAAAAGACCGCTTTCCCTACAAGTTGATTGATCCCGGTAAGACGGTCGTGCAGGTTGGTGCGCCAATTGATACCCTGGGAAGTGGACGGTCCAGAGCCATGCATTTTGCCTTGCGGACGGGAGCCCAAGGAAAGACGGTGATCATCGAACCAGATAGTGCGAGTCAAAAAATGTTTGAAAGCCATCGCCACAAAAGAAACCTCAAACAGATTCATTTCGTAAACAGTGGAGCTTGGAGCGAAAAAAAGACCTTGCGCTTTTACATCGATCCCAAGCATCCGGCGACTAATTTTACGGAAGGGGTTCGGCAGTATTCCGAAAAAGAAATGGCTGCCTACCAACTGATTGAATTGGAGGCCGATACCATCGACCATATCCTGGAAGATTTGAAAATCGACGATCCCTACATGGTGAGCATCACCACCAATGGGGCCGAGCCGGAAATTATCAAAGGATTACAGCACAACATTGCGAAAGGCTTGCCTTTTATTTGTTTGGCCAGAACCGGAGAAAAATACATCGAATTGATGAATCAATATGGATACGAACTGTATGCTCATGATGATCGTGGTTACACTTTTAAAAATTTGAATTTCACCTTAAAAAATTAAACTCAAGCAATGTATATACTAGGAATTAATGCTCACCATGGAGACTCCTCTGCTTGCATCTTGAAGGATGGACAAATCATCGCTGCAACGGAGGAAGAACGCTTTACTCGTGTAAAGCACTGGGCCGGAATGCCTATCCAGTCCATCGCTTTTTGTGTCAGAGAAGCGGGAATCGATTTTGCACAGATTGATCACATCTGTATTGGTCGTGATCCTCGTGCCAAGCTAGCGGCCAAAATCAAATACCAATTGTCGAGTGTCAAAAGCATCATCGCCAGTATGACACGTTTTAAAAACCTGTTGGAAGTCTCTACGATTAAAGACCAATTGGCCAGTGGATTAAATATTGATAAAGATACCATCAAAGCGGAAGTTCATAATATCGAACATCACCGTTCTCACTTGGCTTCTGCCTTTTTTGCTTCTCCTTTCGAAGAAGCAGCCATCCTTTCTGTAGATGGCTCCGGTGATTTTACTACGGCCATGACCGCGATTGGTCGAGGCAATAAGATTGAAGTGTTGGACTCCGTTGATTTTCCCGTTTCGATCGGACGGTTTTATACGGCGTTTACGCAGTACTTGGGTTTTCCTTATTTTGGCGATGAGTACAAAGTAATGGGCTTATCGCCCTACGGTTCACCAAAGTATGTGGAGCAGATTCGCAAGATGATTTATCCCACCGATGATGGTCTATTCAATTGGGATGCCAGTTACTTTTTGGGGCCGAGGGAAGGCTATTATATGAAAATCGAGAACCACATTCCCCAACCTGCCAGAATGTTTTCTGATAAAATTGCGAAGGTATTGGGACCAGCTCGTCAAAAAAGCGATCCGCTAGAGCAAAAACATAAAGATATTGCGGCCTCTGTCCAAGCAGTGACCGAGGAAATTATCATGAGCGTACTCACCCATTTGCACAAGAGAACGAAACTCGACAATATCTGTATTGCTGGTGGAGTAGCTCAAAATTCGGTGGCCAATGGAAAAGTAACCTCTCAGACGCCTTTCAAAAACTTATACGTTCCCAATGCTGGGCACGATGCAGGAATCTCGATGGGAGCGGCCCTGTACCTCTATCATCACGATTTGGAAAAGCCCAGATCAAAACCATTTTACAATCCCTACACCGGAAGTAAATTCGAGGAAAAAGCCATTGTTGAAGCCCTGGAAAACCGCAATCTGAACTTTAAAAGATACGAAGATGATGATCTTTTTCAAGTCGTTTCCGAACGAATCATCAATGAAGGAGTCATTGGTTGGTATCAGGAAAGGGCTGAGTTTGGTCCACGTGCTTTGGGCAATCGATCCATTTTGGCCGATCCTCGAAATGATCGGGCAAAAGAACTGTTGAATTTGAAAATCAAAAAGCGGGAATCTTTTCGTCCCTTTGCTCCTTCTATTCTCAAAGAGCACGTTCCGGAATATTTTGATAAAGTAGAGCCATCGCCTTTTATGGAAAGAGTCCTACCCATCAAAAGAGAAAAACACGAAGTCATTCCAGCCGTGACCCACGTCAATGGTTCTGGCCGTTTACAGACGGTAGAATTTGACATCAATCCCAAATACTACAATTTGATCAAGGAGTTTTACAAAAAAACGGGGGTCCCCATTTTATTGAATACGTCCTTTAATGAAAACGAACCCATTGTCAACAGTCCAGCGGAGGCCATCGATTGCTTTTTGCGTACCAAAATGGATATGCTCGTCTTGGACAATTATGTCATTGAACGCTAAATCAATCGGTCTTGATTCGTTTGTATAATACCTTTGAAATTGCAGTGCCCATTTGGGATTATTTGGTGCCAGCATTGGAAAGCAGGGGCAAAAAGGTGGAGCTGGTAGTCAGCAAAGGCATTTACCGCAAGGAGCGTACTTCTCAGCTCTCTAAGTACCATCACTATGTTTGGGTGCCTGGTTTTTTGAAAAAGAACAAAAAGTTTTGCCACCTCTTCTACGTGCTGTTGGTGCCTTTTAAAATTTTGTTCAATCGCCAAACGGAGTTGAACATCTTTTACACGCAGCCACCGTTTTTCTACATGTTTGCTGGCTGGCTATCCTATCTTCGAGGGACGCCCTTTATCATTCACATCATGGATTTGCAACCAGAAATGTTGGGCGCCTTAGGCAAGCTCAACAAGAAAGGCTGGGTTTATCGGATGACTGAGAGATGGGGAACCTGGGCTTTGAAAAAAGCCGATAAGGTGATTGTCATTGGCGATTGTATGAAAGACTTGATGTTGAGCAAGGGCATTGCCGCAGATCGGATTGACATCATTCGCAATATTTCCTCCAACGAGAGCAATGAAGTCGTAGAGAAGAGCCATAATCCCTTCGTGAAAAAACATGGGCTCAACGATCAGTTCATCATTTTATATTCGGGAAATATGGGTTTGGCTCACGAATTCGATACCATCTTAAAAGTATCGGAGCGTCTGAGACATCTGCCCGATTTGTTGTTTCTCTTCATTGGAAGAGGAGCACGGAGACCAGAGTTGGAAAACTATGTGGCCCAACATCAACCCAAGAATATCCAACTGATGGGTTTTTTGCCGATTGAAGATTTGCCTTATTCCCTGGGAGCAGCAGATGTTCATTTTATTTCTTTGCGTGATGGTATGGAAGGAGTCATGGTGCCCAGTAAATTCTATGGTTGTTTGCTTTCGGGGAAAGCCATTATTTTTGAAGGCCATCCCAACAGTGAGATCAGTAGAGAGCTCGATCGGTCAGACTGTGGTCAACAGGTCAATCATCTCGATGAAATGGCACTCGAAGCAGCAATTTTGCATTATTATCAGCATCGGAATCAGGTCGTCAAACAAGGCCGTAACGGTCAATTGGCCTATCAGCAAAAGTATGCCTCTAGTCATTTTGCTGCGAATTATCTGGAGATCTTAGAGCGGGAGGAGGCACTTGTGCACAATCTATAAAAAATGAAAATTGTCTATTACACTTTCTCGATACTTAGTCTGCTTTTTTTGAGCAATTGCAAAACGGTCCCCTCGCCAATTGCGGCTCCACCTTCCCTGACTTCTACCAAGTACGTGGAGGCTTTCGGTGCCAAAGGGGATGGAAAAACAGATGATACCCAAGCCTTTAAAAGAGCGATCCAAAGCATTGCCAAACGCAAAACCATCAACAATGGAAAGTCGGGCGGCTGGGGAACCGGTGGGGCAGGCTTGATTTTGTTGGATGGACAAAAGATCTACCGAATTACGGAGCCGTTGATCATTCCAAAAGAAAAAAACATTACCTTCAAAAGTGATGCAATGGGAGGGGCGGTCATCCAATATGATGGCCCCGGAGATTTTGCCATTGATTTCCAATTTAAAGGCATCAACGCGGCCATCAAAATCGATGGCATCACTTTTTGGAAAGGAGGCGTACGGATTCAGGGTTTTACGACGGGACGCATCCTTATTGAAAACAACCAGTTTGTTGATACTCCCGGCCCCGCAATAGCTTTGGTGGATGCCAAAGATGTTGGGACGCATCCGACTACCTTTGGGGTCGTCCACTGGTTAATTCAATACAATGATTTTAGTTATTGCAACCAAGGGGTACGGGTGGTGAGTGGCAATGGATTGTTGGGGACTTTGTTTAAAAACAGATTTAACTTTACGGTCAATACGCCTTTACACATTGATGCCAATACCATCACGGTTGACAATAATGAATTTATGGGGGTAAGGAATCGCTCAAAATCCTACATCCATTTGAGTCCTAATAAAAATCCAGTAGCGCATATTCAAATCCACAACAATCGATTTGGTCCTGAGATTGGCACCTGGAATGGCCACAAATACTATCCTCCACAATACTACATTTTGATGGATCAAGGTAAAAACGGACACAAAATTGCCAACGTGTACATTGAGAAAAATTACTTCAATACCCATAGGAAATACCTTGATGTACCCCAATCCGCAGAAATGGCCATCTACTTTAAAGGACGTTCACTTGATGTTAAAGTCAAAGAAAATACTTTTTTTGAATTTCAAAAGGCGATCATCAATGACGTAGAGAAGAATACGAATTGTACGTTTAGCAAAAATAAAATCTACTCTAAAAAACCAGTTTTTTCCCGTTCGAGCAACAACTGGAAAAAGAAAGAGGATTGAGCTTATGAATCATCAATTAATTTTTAAAGAGCAACTGGCCAAATATCTGGCTACCGAAACGACCAATATGACCTTATTCTGGAAGGGAAGGGTCGGTCTATATGGCATGTTAAAAACACTGGGCATTGGCCCCGGCGATGAAGTGATCATTCCGGCCTTTACTTGTATTGTTGTTCCCAATGCTGTATTGTATTTGGGCGCCAAACCCGTTTACGTTGATATTGATCCTCAAACGTACAATATTGATATCGCCAAAATTGAGGCAAAGGTCACCACAAAAACCAAAGCGATACTAGCTCAGAATACTTATGGGCTATCTTCTGATGTAGATGGCATCAAAGCCATCGCTCAAAAGTATCAGCTGATGATTATTGAGGACTGTACCCACGGTTTTGGCGGTACTTACAAAGGGAAACTCAACGGAAAAAATGTAGACGCTGCATTTTACTCCTCTCAGTGGAATAAAATGTTTTCCACTGGAATTGGTGGCTTTGTCATTTGTTCTAATCCTGAGATGGCCCAATCCATGTTGGCATTCGAACAAGAGGTGATGGCACCAAGTAGTAAAGAACAATTGATTTTACGAGCTCAGCTCCTGATTCGCGATTGGATTGGCTATTCCAAAATTTACTGGTTAGCCATTAAATTCTATCGCTTCTTGGCGGCCAACAATATCGGTCTGGGATCTTCTTCTGGTGATGAATTGACTGGCATTGAAATTCCCAAAGATTACCTCAAGGGCTTTTCAGCGGTTCAAGCCAAGAGAGCCCTCTACGAATTGGAGCGCTTGCCACAAAATATCAAACACCGTCAAAAGGTGGCGGCTTATTATGATCAAAAATTGGGTGAACTTGGCCATGCGGCTCCCTTTCAGCCCGATTATGCGATGCACACCTTTACCAAGTATCCGCTTTTGGTCAAAGACCGGGATTTTATTTTTGCGGAAGCAGAAAAGGCAGATCTACCGATTCACGATTGGTTCATCAGTCCACTGCACCCTGTACAGGAAAATCTCGAATTGTGGCACTTTGATGAAAACCAATTTCCAGTGGCTGGAGCCATTGCTCGACACGTCATCAATTTACCAACTGACTTTTCCGTCAACGAAAAATTGATGACGAAGGTCGGACGATTTTTAGCGCAACACCAATCACAACTGCTCTCTGCTGATGCTTTACTGGATACTTACCAAACTCCAAATGCTATTGCCTAAACTCGCTTACCAGCGATCTTAGCCTCTTAACCCATGTCCAGACCCTATCAACCCATCATTCTCATTGGTCCTGCCCGTTCGGGGACTAAAATTATGAGAGATACTATTGCCACTCATCCTTCCATTGCCAAAGTTGGTTTCGATATCAATTTTATTTGGAAAAGGTTCAATGAAGGGATGAGCCACGACGCACTAGAAGCGGAGCAAGCAACCGATAAGGTACAAAGGTACATCCGAAAATATTTTGCTAAGCAAGCAGAGGGAAAACCTTTTGTCATTGAAAAAACAGTGAGTAATACTTTGAGAATTCCTTTTGTCTTGCGTGCTTTTCCCGACGCCAAATTTATCTTCCTCTACCGGGATGGTCGAGATGCCGTGGAATCTGTGGTTCGTCAGTGGGGCGTAGCACCAGATAATAGTTATTTGGTTAAGAAATTTTTATCGGTTCCCTTTTTTGACGTTTTACCCTATGTCATTAAATACGCCATTGATTTGTTGCGGATAAAGTTG
>JBCCSR010000116.1:0-9543 GCA_039199865.1 Bacteroidota bacterium | reverse complement strand
TCTAAGTCAAAGTCCGGATAGCTAATGCCATCTTTCGATCGATCAAAGGCCACGTTTAAGGTAGACTTGTAGAAGTCGCCAATAGCATACTCATCCAGGATTTGTTGGATGTTGCCTTTGTCCAGTACTTTTCGTTGAAAAAGTTCGGCATATTTGCCTGCTACAATTTCCAAGGGCTCATTGATCCGTAAAGCCTGGGCATCGGACAATGGACTCAATAAGGTTCCTCCCGAGAGAAATCTGAGTTTAAAGGCAAAAAAAGGAACACTTAATGGATAGGGCATGATGAAAAATCCAATCGATTAAATCTAAAATTTGGCGTTTAAAAAAACGGATCTAAAAGTAAGAAAAAGTTTAGTATCAATGGAGATTCACTTGTAGGCATAACCGTTTAAAGTCACAAAATCCAGTAAAAGCAGTGTAAATTGGACGCTCCGGTACAGAAAAAACAAAAATTTGTCGATAAAATAAGGTAAGCTGGAGTCCCTTTGATATTTTTGGTAATGGAAGATTGGGAAAGCCTGATTTTCCGCAAATCTGTTGTCAACCTGAAAAACTCAATACATGTTTCATTTCGAAGCTGACATTGTCAAAAGAAAAAAAATCAGCAAAAGTTCTCTCCTGTTCGGACTCCTCTCCGCTGGATTACTGGGCTATCTGGGCATTACCTTTTTAGAAGCTGGTGCCGTACCAATTATAGAAACCATCATCGAACAGATTGGCTTTCAAAGCTACAGTACTTGGATCTACATGGGAGTTTTTGCCCTCCTTGCTTTGTTAATCATTCCGGCAGTGCGTACCATTATGCAAAAAAAAGTAGTGGTGGGCGGACACGTTGCCTTTGACGAAAAAAATCTGAAGATTGTCAAAGGCAAAGAAAATTTTCTCATCCCAGAAGAAGATTTGAATCAGTTGAATTTCGAATTGAAACCATTGCCCAGTGGAAACGGCAAAAAGAAAGAGGAATTGTTTGGAGGTTCTTGGATGAAAATCCCAACCAAGAAGGGCACTTTTGAATGCGAGTTGAATATTGATACTTCTCAGAAAAAAGAGAAACTGCTGGAAATGATCGAATTCCTAAAAATCGAGCATGATGTGGAAGTCAAGCTCAAAGAATTGAAGTAGAAAGCCAATACTTTACCCGCCATTTGACTATCACCATAATAATCTAAAATCGAGGCAAGTAAAATATTGACTCCATAAAACTATTGACTCAATTCACTAAACTCTTTCTCTAATTCCCCAGCGAAACTGGCTGTTGTATTTTTGGATGGTTCCTCTTTTCAAAATTTTTCTCACTTCAGGATCAAAATATAGAATCCTCAGCATCTGTGTAAATTCAGTAATGGTCTGATAGCGGTCGCGATAGCGAACCAACATACTACAGGTTTGATCCACCAAATCGAAATCTTGTAATTGATGATAACCGATGATGGGCAGACCATAAGAAAAAGCTCGGGAGATCAAACGGACGGGGATGCGATCTCCTGGCATGAATAAAGCTGATCCATTTCTCATGATCTCTTCCAATTCATCCAAATCCTTGTTTAAAATGGTAATGGCCTCTTCAATATCATAACCAGCGGCTCTATTCCAGATCTGGGCATTGTTTTCGAAATCATCGACAATAAATAGCCGCATTCTTTTTCTGTGTTTGGGAGTAACCCCTTTGTAAAGTTCTTTGAAGGACTGATAAATCATCTGATATCCTTCTTCATCTAAATACTTTCCAAAAGCAATAATGTGGAGTGGTTTCATGTCAGCTGTGCTCATTTGAATTAAAAAATAATCTACATCGGGTCATGTTGTAGTCCTACTTTGCAGATCATCTTAATTCATGAGAAGCGAAAAGAAAGGTAGAGTGGATTTCTTTGCTTTCACAGACAAGTAGCAATTATTGAGCCTGATATAAAAGAATTAGAATTGAAAAAATGTGACAGAACAACGATCATTATAATTTTTATTTTAATGTTTAAACACCTAAAAAACATGTATTTATATCAATAAATTAAAACAAAATATATACGATATCTGCATCAAGAAATGAAATTGGCACGACACTATTCGTGACCATTTTTCCAATCATTTTCTATTCCTAGAAAAAAGTTTCATATCGGGAAAATGGCCAACTACAATTGGTGTAGCCCAAAAAGACGTATTATTGCGCTACGGGACAAATCCCAACCTAGAATCTGCCCCATTATGATCGAACTCGATTTGTTACAATTCCAGGAACAACTTCAATTCAAAACGGAAGAACAAAAGCGACTGGTTTTTGATCCAGTTAGAAAAAAATATTTGGTCGCTACTCCCGAAGAATTGGTGCGGCAGCTATTGGTTTGTTATCTGATCACCAGCAAAAAGTACCACAAAAATCAGATGGCTCTAGAGAAAGCACTGAAAGTCAACGGAATGCTTCGCCGCTGGGATCTGTTGATTTACGATCAAGCTACTCGTCCAGTTTTCCTCGTGGAATGTAAAGCCCCAAAAGTCAAGATCACCCAAAAAACTTTCGAACAAATTGCTCGCTACAATCTAAGTTTACAGGTTCCCTATCTCTTGGTCACCAATGGTCGACAAAGCTATTGTTGCCAAATTGACTTTGCGGCTCAATCCTTTTCTTTTTTAAAGGAAATTCCTAATCCAGAAGACCTAAATTCGATTTAGAATCCCTATTTTGTGGGAGAATACTGACATTTACTCAAAGAGAGAGATTTTTCTTTTGATCTGTCAAAATACATTATTCGTCCTAACCAAAGTGACCTTAAATCTATGAGAAGGGATACCATCCTGATCACCGGAGCAAACGGGCAATTGGGCTCAGTGCTGACCGGAGAACTACAAAAAGTTTATGGAGTCGATCGAGTATTGACTACAGATATTCGGCCCCCTCGAAGCAACGGTGGCCAACGCTTCGAAATATTGGACATTCTCAACCCCAAAAGATTGGCCGAACTAATTGATCAATACAAGGTCAATCAAATATATCACCTGGCAGCCATTCTTTCTGCGAAGGGAGAGCAAAATCCGCTGTTTACTTGGAAAATAAATATGGATGGACTCTTCAATGTACTTGAAGTTGCTCGAGAAAAGAAGTTATCAAAAGTGTTCTTCCCTAGTTCCATCGCTGTCTTTGGAGACGATATTCCCAAAAGACGAACACCGCAAAATTCGGTTTTACGCCCCAGTACGGTTTACGGGATCAGTAAGGCCGCTGCGGAAAACTGGTGCCAATACTATTTCGAAAACTATGACGTAGACGTTCGTTCCGTCCGCTATCCAGGAGTCATTGGCTATCAGACTATGGCTGGTGGAGGGACCACAGACTATGCGGTCGATATTTTCCATTATGCCATCCAGGGACGTCCCTTCAATTGTTTTTTGCAAGAAGACAGTCGACTGCCCATGATTTATATGGACGATGCCATCCGGGCTACCATTGAAATTATGGCAGCACCAACCGATCAAATTAAAACCCGAACGAGTTACAATATTCACGGAATGGATTTCACTCCAGTGGAAATCACCAGAGAAATTCAAAAATATTTTCCCGATTTTCGGGTCAACTATCTTCCTGATCACCGGCAAGCCATTGCAGATACCTGGCCGGCAAGCGTTGATGATAGTGATGCGCGAATAGATTGGAATTGGTCACCGATTTTTAATTTAAAAACAATGACCAAGGAAATGTTATTTCATTTAAGTAAAAAATACAAAACCATTACCTCATAAGTTTATCATTATGTTTCAAAGTGTCGAACCTAAACTCCAGCAAGAAATATCGGAAATTAAAGATGCGGGCCTTTTCAAAGAAGAACGCATCATTACTACCCCACAGTCCGCCAGTATTAAAACCACTAAGGGGGAGGAAGTCTTGAACTTCTGCGCCAATAATTATTTGGGGCTATCTTCCCATCCAGAAGTCATTGAGGCAGCGAAGGCCGCCATTGATACCCATGGTTTTGGGATGTCTTCCGTTCGCTTTATTTGTGGTACTCAGGACATCCACAAAGAGCTCGAGCGCAAAACTGCTGAATTTCTGGGCATGGAAGATACAATTTTGTACGCCGCAGCCTTTGATGCCAACGGCGGTTTATTCGAACCCTTGCTCACCGCTGAAGATGCCATTATTTCCGATGCCCTAAATCATGCCTCCATCATCGATGGCATCCGACTCTGTAAAGCCAAAAGGTATCGCTACCAAACCAATGACATGGCCGATTTGGAAGCCAAACTCATCGAAGCCCAAGGTGCTCGTCGAAGAATGATTGCTACGGATGGTGTTTTTTCCATGGATGGAACCATTGCCCAAATTGACAAGATCTGTGATTTAGCCGATAAGTACGATGCCATGGTGATGGTAGACGAATGTCACTCTACCGGTTTTGTCGGTAAAACGGGTCGTGGTACGCATGAACATTGCAATGCGCTTGGCCGAGTGGATATCATCACCGGAACCTATGGAAAAGCATTGGGTGGTGCATCGGGAGGTTTTACCGCTGCTCGAAAAGAAATTGTCGATATTCTCCGACAAAGGTCTCGCCCTTATTTGTTTTCCAATACCCTCGCTCCTGCTATTGTGGGTGCCTCTATCAAAGTACTGGATCTATTGATGGGCTCTACCGCGCTCAGAGACAAACTAGAAGACAATACCCGTTTTTTCCGACAGGAAATGACGAATGCAGGCTTTGACATTCTTCCGGGAGAGCATCCCATCGTTCCCATCATGTTATACGACGCCAAACTGTCTCAGACTTTCGCCAACGAACTGTTAAAGGAAGGGATCTACGTAATCGGTTTTTTCTATCCCGTCGTCCCCAAGGGCAAAGCACGGATTCGAGTGCAACTATCTGCTGGGCATGATCGAGAACACCTAGAAAAAGCGGTGGCTGCTTTTATCAAAGTAGGTAAATCTTTGGGAGTTGTTTAGAAAAACAAACTTACCCCTAGTTGGCAATAGTCAAGAAAAGTAAAAGAAGAAAGGGCTGTTAAGCAAAATTGTCTTCAGGAGCAATTGGATCAATCCGAGCTGCTGAAGACAATTTCTTTTTTGAAGCGACTGGTCACCGACTGAGTAAAAATCAACAGCCGATTAAACACTTGGAAATAGGACTTGGGTAGTATTCAAAAAACGGAGGGATCCGTTAGTTCAAAATCTTTGCCGTTTTGAGTCCCTGTTCCAATCTTTTCAGGTGAACTGGTAAATCTTTCAATGCGTCCATAGACTGGGTGTGGTATTTTCTGAAGCTTCCATCAACTTCAGAGGCCTTGGATGTTGCATTACTCAACTTAGAAAGTAAACCGATCAGTTTATTAAAATCATTGGAATCCATGAGTGGAAAAATTTATTTAGTGAATAATAGGCGTTTTATGACATCAAAATAAGTACCAAACTTGCTGTAAAGGGCAGCATTGCTCGATCTTATGTTCGTTTGTGTGACTAAGTGTAGGCTTACTCAAGATTTGCGTTCAGGTATCCTTACGGGATTTTAATTAGAGATGTTGCTTTATCTGGCAAAAAAGAAGATTCACAGCGTATTATTTGGTTTAAGATACAAACAATTAAAACAATATTCCATAATATCCAGAAAAAATCATCAGTAATTTTGTCGAGCACCATAAAATGTGGCGATTCTAGAAAGGTATTCGCTCCAATGCGATCTTTATTTCAACGTCACTTTTCCCTCCATATTGTTTGCACCGGGTCATTCGTCTAAGACTTTTCAATCCTTTGCATACTGGGAAGGTCACGAACTACCATTTGTATCGTATTCCGAATGCGTTCTTCAAATAATACCATTTTCCCCTTAATCAACTGCTCTAGTAAATCCTCCTGGAAATGACGGACCGTAATGAGTTCAAGATCATGCTGCTGTACTACCTTAAAATCTGCTTCCAAGTCTGCTAGTAAAAGGGCCAATCGTTGAGGACTATTGCCTACGCAAACTGAAAAACTGATGGCCATGTTTTGCATGGTGTTGATCTTAATGCGATGCTTGGCAAATGATTGAAACAAATTGCTCAGATGATGCTCTGCCACAAAAGAGAAATCACGGGTTGAGATATGCAACAAACTTTGGTTGCCTTCAATCACAATCACGGGGGGATATTGTTCCTCGACGTCCCCCCCAACATAAGTTCCCTCTCCTGTTGGCTCCACAAATGATTTGACGTAGAGGGGAATATTTTTATTCTGCAGGGGCTTGATGGTCTTGGGGTGCAAGACTTTAGCACCGTAATAAGTCATTTCGATGGCCTCCTTATACGAAAGTCGATCAATTTTACTGACCGCTGCAAACAATCTCGGATCTGCAGTCATGACACCCGGCACGTCTTTCCAAATGGACATCCTTTCGGCATCCAAGCAATAGGCCAAGATAGCTGCGCTAAAGTCTGAGCCCTCCCTTCCGAGGGTGGTAGTGAAGTTTTCGGAGGTTGCTCCAATAAAGCCTTGGGTGAGCACAATTTTTCCCGCTGTCAAAAGAGGAGGAATCACTTCCTGACACCTTTGCTGCGTCAAGTTCCAATCAATCTGACCTTCTCGATAAGTGTTGTCAGTATGAATGACATCGCGAGCATCTAGCCATTGGATGGTAAGTCCTTGTTGACTGAGATAAGCGGCAACAATCCGAGTCGAGGCCAACTCCCCGACCGAAACGATTTGATCGTAGAGATAATCATAGCCGTCTTGAGGCTCTTCTTCTATGATCCATTCGATTTCTACGAAGGTATCATTGATAGTGTTAAAAATATCGTGATTTGCCTCAAAGAGTTGCTGGGCAACCTGGATGTGATGGTTTTTAATTTCCTCGAGTACTCGAAAAGCATCTGCCTCTTCATTCAGGTAATGATCGAGCAGTTTTTCCAGAGCATTGGTGGTCTTTCCCATTGCGGAAACAACAATGACGATGGCTTGATTTTTTAGCGACTGAACGATGGCTCCCACGTTTTGGATGGCCCGTTCATCCTTGATCGATGCCCCTCCAAACTTATGAAGTTGTAAGTTATTTTTCATACGAGCGCAAAGATAGCTTTTAAAATTCCATCATTTAGATAAAATTGTGTTCTAGATTACAAATTTTTCGTGCTTTAATTCATTCTGTAGCCAGAAATTGTCTTTGATTTACTAAGTTTGTAACGCAAAATATTTGCAACTGGGTAATTCCCTAATTGATTTTGACGAACAAACAACTATGAACCAAGATTTAAGCACCGCTTTTGTTGTATTAGCAGTGGGAATGGCCACTGTTTTCGTCATTCTTGGCCTTGTTGTCTTAACGGGTAATTTGCTCATCAAATTTGTCAATCGATTTTATCCTGTCGCCGTTCAACAACCTCAACGGCCGACCATTCCTCCTCTGATCACCAAACCAGCAAAAACCATCCAGACATCGCAAATGGCGGCCATTGTTGCAGCGGTCGATATGGTCAGTGGTGGAAAAGCAAGGATTAAAAAAATTGAAAAAATTAACCCAGATCAATAGTATTATTCTAATCATTTTAGATCATGTTTGAGCGTTGGGCATCAAGTGGAAAATCGTTTATGGTGTAGGCCAATCACTCCGTCTAGAAGATGATCTTTTAAACCAAATGTATTTATGGGACGAGAAATCAAGCTGGCTTTAGTTTACAGAGATATGTGGCAATCCTCTGGCAAGTATGTCCCGAGAGTCGACCAATTGGTAAAGGTGGCTCCAGCCATTGTTGATATGGGTTGTTTTGCCAGAGTGGAGACCAACGGAGGAGGTTTCGAACAGATCAATTTGCTCTTTGGTGAAAACCCCAACAAAGCAGTCCGTGCGTGGACCCAAGCATTTAATGATGCTGGTATCCAAACCCAAATGTTAGAACGTGGCCTCAATGGCATTCGCATGAGCCCAGTGCCTGCGGATATCCGCCGATTGATGTTTGTGGTCAAGAAAAAGCAAGGAACAGATATTGCCCGCTCTTTTGATGGACTCAACAATCCTCAAAACCTGGAAAACTCTTTTCAGTTTGCTAAAGCCGGAGGAATGATTGCTCAAGGCGCCTTGAGCTTGACCTTTTCACCACTACATACGGTAGACTATTATATCGAATTGGCCGATCAATACATTGATCTCGGTGCTGAAGAAATCTGTATCAAAGATATGGCGGGTATTGGTCGCCCGGTTTCGGTCGGAAAGATCGTCAAAGGGATTCGCGAGAGACATCCAAATATTTTGATTCAGTATCACGGTCATTCCACGCCCGGTTTTTCGGTAGCTTCTTCATTAGAAGCCGCTCGGGCAGGTGCCAATATTATAGATGTAGGAATGGAACCACTGTCTTGGGGGACTGGCCACGCTGATTTATTGACCATCCACGAAATGCTCAAAGATGCTGGTTTCTCTTTGCCAGACATCAACGTCAATGCATACATGGAAGTGCGTCGACTCACCCAAGAATTCATCGATGACTTTTTGGGAGAATACATCAATCCACGGAATCGCTACATGAATTCCCTTTTAATTGGTCCAGGATTACCGGGAGGAATGATGGGCAGTCTAATGGCAGATTTAGAAAACAATTTGCGTGGCTTGAACAAATGGTTGGTCAAACGCGACAAAGCCCCCTACACCCAAGAGCAACTTTTAATCCGCCTCTTTGACGAAGTGAAATATGTGTGGCCACGTCTGGGCTATCCACCTTTGGTTACTCCGTTCAGCCAATACGTAAAAAATGTTTCTCTGATGAACGTCATTCAAATGATCAAAGGCAAAGATCGTTGGTCCATGATCGACGAAAATACCTGGGGGATGATCTTGGGTCGTTCAGGAAAATTATTAGGACCACTTGGCGACGAGATTCAAGGTTTGGTGCGACAGCAAAAGCGCGAATTCTATGGTGGCAAACCACAAGATCTTTATCCAGATGAACTCGAAATGTTTGCCGCAAAAATGGATGAACGCGGATGGGAATACGGAGAAGATGATGAAGAACTATTGGAATACGCCATGCACCCTACTCAGTACGAAGATTTCCGTTCCGGTAAGGCCAAACAAAGATTTAAAGAAGATCTTGAAAAACGCAGAGCAGCCAAAAAAGCAAAACACAATCCTCCGGTCGTCTCCTCTACTCCAACGCCCGCTACGAGTAGCTACCAGCCCAGAACGATGGACATCAATGTCAATGGGGAAAATTTCAGAGTAAGTGTATCTTACGACGAACCCAGTTCTGGTCCTACTGTACAGGACAAAGGTGCCACATCTGGCTCAAGCAGTACCAATCCTTCCACAACGACGGCTCCTCCGGCAAATGGGCATTTCGAAAGCATTACGGCCCCTCTGGAGGGTAAATTCTATTTGACCAAAGAACCATCAGAAAGAGGAGTCAAAGTAGGAGATACGGTACGGGAAGGAGATACCATTGCTTACATTGAAGCCATGAAAGTCATTAATGCCATCTCAGCAGATAAGAGCGGAACCATCGTCGAAATCCTTGCCCGTCACGGCGAAGACATTGAAGAAGATGATATCATCCTAAAGATTCAATAAAACACAGCCTACGGAATGGAGATACTGG
>JBCCSR010000115.1:0-9545 GCA_039199865.1 Bacteroidota bacterium | reverse complement strand
ATGGGAGCGAATCAAGTGAGCGTGAAGTTTTCCAAAAAAGGAGGACAGCTACCCTATGATTTCCATTTACAGTATCACACTCGACAGCCCAATGATTCGAAAGCCTGCCAACTGGCCATTCGTACCCAACTGGCTGCGGAGACTGCTCAAATGGGAGATCAGGTTCGCCTGACGACTACCTTGCGCAATGAAAGCCAGGAGGCGCTTCCCAATACCATTGCAAAAATCGGAATTCCCGCAGGGCTAAGTGTACAGGCTTGGCAATTGAAAGAACTACAAGAAAGAGGGGTCTTTGATTTTTACGAGTTGTTTGATGGTTATCTCGTTTTCCATTACAGAGGCTTACCCGCTTCGGCCGAAAAAGTCATTTCCCTGGACTTAAAGGCAGAGCTGCCCGGGACTTATGAAGCCCCCGCTTCGGTTGCTTATCTGTATTATACCAACGAAAATCAGGTTTGGACCAAACCCGAAAAAATAGATGTTAGATTTTGAATAAAGATGTTCAAATTTTTAGTCGAGCTACTTCCTAGCAGGGAGCGGCTCGATTTTTTTTGAACGTTGTCTACTTTCAAAATGGTAAAATGGCTTTATTTTCTTTTTTAGCCCTTCCACTTATTCGGGGGCTATTCTCCAAATTTTTTCTGATAATCCACTAGGCTTTTCTCCATAATTTGTAGGGCCAAAAATTTGGATTGAAAATCTTCAATCACCACCGATTTATTCTCTAGCTTTTTGTAATCTTCAAAGAAAGTTTTGAGTTCTCTGAGGTAATGGTCCGGCAATTGGCTAATATCATTGATGTGGTTGACACTCATATCGCCTTCGGCTACGGCAATGATTTTATCGTCTGCTTCTCCGTTGTCGATCATTCTCATGACACCAATCACTTTGGCGGGAACCAAGCAAAAGGGGACAATTTCGATCTGGGAGAGAATAAGAATATCCAGTGGATCTTTGTCGTCACAATAGGTTTGAGGAATGAAGCCGTAATTGGCGGGATAATAAACAGAGGAGTAGAGTACCCGATCCATTTTTAATAGCCCACTTTCCTTGTCCAACTCGTATTTGGCGCGCGAGTTTTTGGGAATTTCAATGATTCCGTTAACGTATTCAGGGCATAACCTTCCGGGGGAAACATCATGCCAAGGATTGGCCATTTTTCTGTTTTTTCTCGTTTCGGTACGAAGCATATACTTTTCTTTTACGATTGGGCATCCACTTTTGGAAATTGTCGGGCAATCTCTTCAATACGAATGCCATTGATGTTGTCTCTTGCTATCGCAAATTGCAAAGAACTAGCATAGGGTGCAAGTTTATGGATCACAAATTAATGGCGCATTGGAGGGGCAAAAACACACGTTGGGAAAATAGATTGACACGTTCGCATTATAAAAATACATCATCAGGTTTGCTCCGAGAACAACTAGGGTATTAAGGGATGAAAATTATTTTAAAGCGAACGACAAAATTTTTACCGTATGAAAATCAAATTTCAATTTTACTTATTTTTTTTATACTGCTTTTTGCAGTCCAACATCTGTTTTGGACAATTGTTCTTTTCAGAATCCTTTGAGGATGCCAGTAATTGTCCACAACATACGGGCAATTGTGGGGCGACCATTGACGACAATACCTGCTTGTCAGATTGGAGTGTTAGCAATGGGACCCCAAGAATTAGATTTAATTCCTCCATCGCCCATGATGGCGATAATGAGTTGAATTTACTGTACAGCCACGGTAGTTTCGCCTTGGGGACTCCACTGAGAACCGATGGTATTTTTTATTCTGGGATGAATTTCGAAAAAGGAAAATGTTACATCCTTACTTTTTGGTTTAGAACGGTCAATTCGGGGGTTCAAGACTTTAGACCCGTTGATCTAGGCGTCTATTTGGCCAATGGATTGACCCACAGTCCAAGCACGACAGGACCCTGTTGGGAAGTCCCTCCTGCTGTTGCCACGCAAGAAGTGTACAAGAAAAACTTTCCATTGAATTACAATGAAACAACTGCCTACCAGCAAGTTTCGGTCAATGTTACTGCTGATGCTGACTACGATTTTCTTTGGTTTGTTTTGGAAGGAATCAACGAACTATATACGGCTAGTCCCGTTCAGATCTACTCCACCGACATTGACCTTGTTGAAGTCTATGGCTGTGGCTTTCCTTGTGTGTGTAAAACTATCGGTACTCAGATTGGTGGTTTGGATAGTTCAGGGGAAGAGCTGACGGTTGATGTTTCTGACCTTTATCCGGGTGGTTTAATGCCCAGTGGTTGTTACGAGGTGCAAGGTACCTTGAATATTGATCAAAATACTACGGTGCAAAATGCAACTTTTGTGATGTCACCCGGAGCGAGAATCGTCGTAGAAAATGGCGTGACTTTCAATGTCAGTTCATCCAGTTTTAGAGGATGCTTGAACCTCTGGGATGGTATTGAAGTAGCATCCGGTGGAACGCTCCGTTTTATCAACAATAAAATTTCCGATGCCTTACATGCGATTGATGTGACCAATAATTCTTTCCTCGAACTTCGGGAAACTATTTTTGCCAATAACCACATTGGCTTGTACGCTCACGAAGGACAAATCAATATCATCGGCACCATTGCCCATAATACGTTTCAAGGATTGGACGGAACGCCATTATTGCCTACTACCGTAGATCAGGAAGCCTTTCTTTTTCCCGCCGGCAGTATTGCTTACGCAGGTATTCTGTTGTATAAAACCGGACCCTTTAAGGTCGGTAAGAAAAATGACTCCTCTCTAACCAATGATTTCTTGGACCTCAAAAACGGTGTTGTTGCGGCGGGTTCCTTTCCAGAGATTTTTTATTGCAATTTTGTCAATATGATCGGTTCCAATCATAGCTATGACTTTCCTTACGAAGGATTGGAAGGGAAAGGCGTCTTTATGGATTTATGTCTCGAAAGTGATGGGAAGTTCAATACTTTTGATGACATGCAGATAGGGAGTTTGGCACATCATAGCAGTGGTGGTGCAGCAGTCAATGAAATGGTGAATACTTCTGTGGGCATTGAGATTAGAGATGCCTTGGGACAAGAATACATTGCCATTCAAAATGAAATTACCCCCACCCAAACGGGCATTCATGTGGTCAACAGTACAGGAGCTTTTGGAATTGATCTTCTTTCCAACCAGATTGATTTTCTACTCCCCAATACCTCCAATACCGGAGCTATTTTTATCAACAACACGACTGGAATACAAGGAGCGTTTAATGTAGATTTGAATGTGATCAACAGCACCGGCATTATGACTGCGGGACTGAGAATGACCAATTCTGCTTTTTGGCAAGTGGCGGATAACTCGATTGTCAATCAGAACCCCTTTTTTGGTGCGGTGATCGATATTGATGCTTCGTCCAATTGTGCGTTCCGCAACAATACTCTTGTGGGAACGGCCAATCAAAACGGTTTCGTGATAGAAAACAGTCCGGACATGCTCTACTGTTGTAATTTCATTGACGACACCAACATTGGGGTGCAGTTTGACGGCGCTTGCGGAGGGACTGAATTGCGAGGAACCAGTTTTAATACCCATAATATTGGTTTGCGCTATACCCAAAGTGCTGTCACTGGACCTCAGGGCAGTTTCTTTGCCACCAATGGCAATCGCTGGAATGAGAATTGTCCTATCGATGAGGCTGTCCATGCGGGTAATCCCGCGGCCTCCCTTTACTTTGTCACGCCCTCCGATGGAGCAAATGATGTCAGTCCAACATTCGGCTGGTTCAATACCGTTCCTATTTTCAGTACGATTTATTGTTTGACTTTTCCAGACTGTGGGCAACCCGAGTGGTTGCTGTCACCGGTTTTACCCATTGACTCTTTAGTCGCTTTAGATCGATTAGAGCTCATTAGTAAAGCCGTACAATGGATGGAAGAAAAACGCTTGTACAAGAAACTGATGGAGCGACCAGAATTGATTGCCGATAATGAATTGATGGCTTCCTTTTGGGAAAAGATGCAAGGCTCGGAAATCGCTCAATTGTTAACCGTCCAAAATGATTTGGTAGAAGCGATGAAAGCCGAGGCCCAACCGTTCAAAGCCCTGCAAGGAGGTCAAGCCCAAAAGTTCTCAGCGGAAGACTACCAAGCCTTGAGTCAGCGAATACTTGAAGGTCGAACGGAAAAATTATCGAGAATCAAAACGATCAATACTGGAATTTTGACCTCCACCGTAATGGGGACCAACACCCGGTTGATCAATGATTTGGAATTGCAAGTATTCCTTGGCCAAGCTCTAGATCAAAAGCAATTGGAGCAAGTCTACAGGGTAGCAATTCAATGTCCAACCGAGGGCGGTAATGCCGTTTTTAGAGCAAGAGGGCTACATGATGATCAAACGCATCAATGGACGGATTGGAAGAAAAAGGAAATTTGTACTACTAAGACTACTAAGCGATTAGCGGTGGAACTTCCCCAAAAAGCTGATTTTAGGGTCTATCCGAATCCAGTAAAAGATCAACTCAATGTCCAATTGGATACTGACTTCGTAGGGACCAGGTCCATCAGAGTGGTAGATATTAATGGAAGATTGGTGCTCGAACAAACGATGGAACAATCCAACGAGTGGATTGATGTGCAACATTTGCCCAATGGCTTGTACACCTTAAGTGTTTGGTCTTCAACAAAAGGTTGGCAAAGTCAAAAAGTGGTGATCAATCGTTAAGGCGATTTTTGGTCAATCTTTAATTTGCTGACTTCAAATAAGGAGCGGGTAGTTTTGAAAAAAACTATCCGTTCTTGTTTTTAAATCCAAGTATTTTCTCAAGAGCGAAGCAACTTTAGCGGTATCCGATGCACCAAGGTGTTGTATAAAGCAGTGAGTTGACTTGAATGTTATTTCAATCTTTATCACCATCACAAATTGAAATTATGAAAACTAGTCTTCTTCTTTCTTTGGCCATGCTCTGGCCCTTTCTGGGCTTTGGTCAATTCCAACAATCCATTGATTTTATTGGTAGCATTGATTACTCCTATCGCCAAGTCCGCAGTACCAGAAGTGGCCCACGTATTTCAGAAATATTAGAACAAATAGTGGGGGAAACTGGAAAAATGAATTGGCGCCTAGGGGTCAATTTTAATCAAAGAATTAAAAACAATTTTTATTTTAAGACTGGACTCCGATTGGCCAGTGTAGGTTATAAAGGCCCGGTCATCACCGATCGACCAGCTGGGTCTTTGCTGGTTCAAACCATTACGGACTTTTGGTTTGCAGAAATTCCGCTGGCAGCCTGTTTTTAGTTTTCCAAAAAAAAATTTTCTCTTTTTGGCGATTTGGGTTTTCTACAAAATTTTCGTCTACTGTTCAGACAAAAATATCGACTCTCTACCGGCAATAGTTATGTCGAATCGAATGCATACGGTGGATGGAATATCTTTGATCGTTTAAAGTGGGCAGGCTTCATCTCAGTGGGGATGAATTATCGGGTAAACGACCATTTGCAAATTTTTGCTCAGCCTAGCCTTCGGTATTATTTAAACAAAGGGGGAATCCCGATTTTAAAGTCAACTTTATCAATTACGGTCTTGAATTGGGCGTCAGAAAATCGCTCCAATAAGCGAAAAACCAACTGTTTTGTTGCCATTGGACAGATGGTAGATTTTAAGCTGCACTTGCTTTTAATCCTACCATTTATCCTTTGACGATTATTAAAAATATACTGTTGTTTTATGGGTGATTAACGACTGTAATTAAGGAACAATCACCAAGCGTTGATGGTAACGTTTTTGTCCATTGTCGATCACAAAAATATAAAGTCCCGGAGCAATATTTTCCAAAACCAACTCGGTGGCATTGCCCAGTGGCGTCCAGCTTTGGTGAACTTTTGATTGGATATCCATGAGGAATACTTGGTCCGGAACACTATTATTGGTGTTTAAGTACAGTCGATCGGAAGCGGGGTTGGGACTCAATTGCCAATCACTTGGAAAGACAGAAGACGTACTGGTGGTCAGCTCTGTAGTCTGAATACCCCCCACAATACCGCAGGGAAGCTCCACGGATTTCAAGCACAAATCATTGATCAACTCAAATTGAACATTTTGGGTGAGAGGATAATCCGTAGCCACCTGAAAACTCAAAGAAGCAATGGGACCAAATCCATCCACAGCTTGTCCATCTTTTCGCGTCAGACTTGCAGATAAAACGCCTGCTTCGTAATGGACAAAGCTCAACCAATCTTCCTGTACCGTCCCGAGAAAATTGTCGTGAAATTCAAATTGTAAATTACCTCCTTCTAGCAAGGCAGGATCGATCAGCATCCGGAAGGCAAGTCCGTAGATTTCTTGAGCCGCTTGGTTCTCTGTGCCCAGATGCAGCGGGATGTCCACCCATTGACCGTTTTGCAATTCGGGCAATTCCAAATGAAGAGAAGCCACTTGATTGCCCGCATAATTGGGAAGTCCTGGGTTTTGTCCTTCCGGATGGCTTTGTTGCCAATTTTGTTGAATCGGCAATAAGTCATCAGCATTGATTTGACCATTGCCATCGGCATCAAGGTGTTTGTGATTGATTTGACTTTCTGGTGTTTGGCCAGACCAGCTCGTCGTATATTGCTGTGCCCATACAGTGGAGGGATCAATGCGAGCAGTGCCTTGTAGCTCATAAGCCAAACCTAGATACAGCGCATCCACATGATTGACCAGACCGTCAAAATTGAGATCACCTGGCCAGGAGTATTCGGGTTCGAGAATGTTGACGTGAATGGTATGATAAAGCGTTGCCAGATTGGCCGCACCAACTTCTAGGCAGATCGACTCTGAGCCCGGATTGAGTCCAGTGATTTCCAGACATTCGCTGGGGATAACTTGAAAGTCAGTAATTCCCGTAGCAGTCATCTGACAATAATCCCATTGCATGATCGGACCATCGGAACAAAGCATTACCGTTTCGAGTACTTCCAATTCGAGCTGTTCCTCTTTACAAAGCTCCTGAATTTCGAAGACCCTGGAAGTCTCACAATCTCCCGGCATGCCCAAATAAACGGTGTAAGTACCTAAATCATCCCAGCCAAAACTTTCAATCATTGGGTTGGCGGCAGTAGAGTGAAAACCATTGGGGCCAATCCATTCGTAAGTCAGTGCGCCCTCTACCTGTAATTGGAAGGCTTCGTCCAGGCAAGGCATCTCCGGAATGGTCAATTGGATATCGTCTTCATCGTAATAGTGGGAAAAACCGACAATGATAGTGGTATCGCAATGCCGACCATTTTGTGCTTCCAAAATAACTTCAAAGGAACCAGGATCACAATATTCTGTTCCCTGAATGATGACACATTCTCCGGGACATCCGATTGCATCTTCGTAGATGGTTGCCTCGGGAGTGGAAATAATGATTTCCATTTGGGAGGAGGACCAAGTAAAACATAAGTCCTGGTCGTGCAAATAATCATTTGCTTCTTCCTTGGTCATCCCACTGAGTGCTTCGATAACTGGATTGAGAGAGCTGTTGGTCGGGCGCTCAAATTGGAGGCCGATACCTTGATAGACACCGGGCTCAAGGTCTTGAGCATCTAGGAAGTAGGCAGCGGCTACAATTGTTTCTTCTTGCAATAAGACATCCAATACTTGTACTCCAAGTACCTCAGGATAGTCGAACCCCTCGTAGTCGATGGCAAAGGGTAGATAATGAAAATTGCTTTCTTGACAAATTTCGACCGAGGTATGGACCATTTCACCTTCCGGAGCAAAACAAGTTTGATCCGTACTGGTAGAGGCTTGTTCAAAATCCAAAGACCAATCGACCAAACGTGCCTCGGCTTCTCCCTGCATACAAACACAACCTACAACCAAAGTCCAGACGCCTTCTACGGGAGCACCGTCGATATTAAAATCGTCTAGATCGCAATTGGGCGTCGGGGTGGCCAAGGGAAATAGATCAGAAAAAAGACTTTGCCCACAGGAGACATTCCACTCGCCTGCCGGACAACCCCCCGCATAAATACAGCTGTTGATGTAGGGACTGTCGAAAGTAATGGGGTTGGTATTTCCTGGTGAAAAGCATACATCGACCAGAACGGGGAAGGGGCCAATACAGCCTCCTGCATTGTTGTTGTCGTCGCCCAACAAATAGTAGGCTCTGCCATCGGGAGCAATCAAGACGATAAAGATATCGCTGGCTCCCGGATGCTCCATAAGGACACAAGCACTGGTTAGCCTGTTTTCCAGCAAATTGTTAGGCCCGTCCGTCTCCACTTCAATTTGCGAAACCACCAGGCCAGGATGAATCACGCTTTCCCAAAAGAAAATGGGACAATTGACGCAACTCGCTTGAGCGAAAGATCGAGGTAAAAAGGCAATGGAAAATAAGAAAAAGAATAGTAAGTTGGTGTAAGTTCGTTTCTCCATAACAAATGCGTTTTGTAAAAACCCGTTGATTGTACGAGCTTTTAGGTGATGGAAAATTAACGCTTTGTAAGTGAAGTTTATCGTTTCTTACGCAAGAAGATAAATGAAGGTAACGATTATTTGGTAAGGAACCAAAATGAGGAAGTACATTTCCTTTCGGTAGCAGGTCTAATCATACAAATCGGGCATGGTCCCTCCATCAAATTCCGTTCGGGAAACGACGATGAGTACAACACCAATGATGACCATCAAAAGACGAATGGCAAAACCAATTCCACGGCCAAAGGCATCGATAAACACTAGGATGGCCAGTTTGACACCTACCAAGCTGAGTACAATACTCACCATTCCCAGAATGAACAAGGCAAAACCCAATAGTGTGACCCAACTCTTATTCATGTTTGATAATTAATTTTGGTGCTAATAAACTTGTAATGTACTCAATCTTGTAAGAGCAATTGCCACAAAAATACAGTGAATCCCATTCAGGTTCTTCATTTCACTGTAAAAATTAGTGCCAAGAAAGCCCTGAGGTCAACAAATCTGACTTGTCACTTCCCAAGCAAAAGCCTATATTTGTTGCACTTAGGGCATGTTCCTATTTTATGATAAAAAAGTGATGTGAATCACTTTACCGAATTAAACCAAAACCCCAACCATTATATGGTGCAACTGATCGAATGTCCCCGGGATGCGATGCAGGGAATCAAAGCATTTATAAGCACTGAGCAAAAAGCGGAATACATCAACCAATTATTGCGTGTTGGCTTTGATACTATTGATTTTGGCAGCTTTGTTTCACCCAAGGCCATTCCCCAAATGCGAGATACAGCCGACGTCTTGAGCCAACTCCATCTGAGCTCGAGTACCTCAAAACTGCTGGCCATCGTCGCCAATCGCCGAGGGGCAAATGATGCTGCAATGCACGAAGAAATCAGCTTTTTGGGTTATCCCTTTTCTATTTCTGAGACTTTTCAATTGCGCAATACCAACGCAACGATAGAGGAATCATTGGATCGCGTCAAAAAAATCCAAGACATCTGCCTGGCCAATAACAAAACAATGGTCGTTTACATTTCCATGGGCTTTGGCAATCCCTACGGAGATGCCTGGAATGTGGAAATTGTCCACAAATGGGTAGATCGCTTGGCAGAAATGGATATTCGAATTTTTT
>JBCCSR010000114.1:0-9585 GCA_039199865.1 Bacteroidota bacterium | reverse complement strand
TGGCGAAACCAGCAGGAAGCATTATACACCTTTTATTTGCCCGAAGGATCAGTCGTTAGCTCAGCATCATTGTGGGTAAACGGGAAGGAAGAACCAGCCTACTTGACTACCAAATCAAAAGCGGATAGCGCATATCAAGCTATTGTTGGGAGAGAGCGAAGAGATCCATTATTGCTTCATTGGCAAGAGGGCAGTAAAGTGACGGTCAGGGTTTTTCCTTGCACTCCTGCTGAAGAGCGACAGTTTAAAATTGGTATAACTACCCCGCTAAAAAATGAAAATGGTGTGTTGGAATATGAGAATATTGATTTTAAAGGACCTTATTGGAACCATGCTAATGAAGAAATTACTATCGTTGCAGAAGACGGCCTACAAAATATGGACACTCCTTTTTACTTTGGTCAATCTGGAACTGCTTACACCTACTCTGGAAAGTATCACTCCAAGTGGTCATTGACTTTTGATGAGGTTCCGCTCGCTAAGGCACCATTTTATTTTAATGGCAAGGCCTACAGGGTTGAACCTTATGAAACACAAACCACTTCTTTTGCTCCAAGAGATATTTATTTGGATATCAACAAGGCTTGGACGAAAAAGGAGCTAATGGTCATCTGGGGGAAAGTCAAGAAGCAAAAAGTGTGGGTGTATGCCAATAATCGCATGCAAGCGGTTACGGAGTCAAATATTAAGCCCCTTTTTCATCACTTGAAAAACAATAATTTTACATTATTTCCATTTCACAAAATTGGTCATCCTCAATCAGCACTGGTCATTTCAAAATACCATCAGATGACGCCAACCATCAGTGATATTGGAAAAAGTAAATTTGCCAAAAGGATCAGTGACTTTTTGGGAGAACTCGATGAACCCATCAAAGTATTTAATCTTGGGGAAGAACAGAGTCAATACCTCAAGACGCTAAAGGAGATTCGAAGCATTCAGCTGGAAAGTGGTCTAGTTCAGGACTTAGCCGACTTATTGGACCAAAAGTCTTTTATCAGAAATCAAGAAGATGAGGCAACAGTTGTCAATCAATACAGTGGACTCAAGATTCAAAAAGTAAGTTCTCCTGGTAATCAAGTGTCCAAGGCGCCTGATCATCTGATGCGGCTTTTTGTGTACAACGATATTTTAAAGCAATTGGGAAAGGATTATTTCAACAAGAAAAAGAATAGTGAATCATTGATTCCAATGGCTTCCGAGGCTTATGTTGTTACTCCAATTTCTTCCCTAATTGTTTTGGAAACGCAAGAAGACTATGATCGATTTAATATCAAAAAGAGTAAGAACAGTTTGAATAATGCGGCCATTCTCGATTCCGGAGCAGTACCCGAACCACACGAATGGCTACTCATCATTTTGGTAATGCTACTTACCCTTTATTTTTATACCAAGCAGTTGAGCTAACATTGATGAGAGGAAACAACCATATCGTGATTCGATTGCTTCGCTTGGCATTGCCATTGCTTCCCATTGTGGTATTTGTTGTCCTCAATTATGCTAATCTCTTTTTTCCTTTTTCTTTCGTTCTGGGAATGATTGTATTTCCCTTTACTGTAGATCTCAAAGCAGAGAAGGGAACTTGGCGATTTTTAATCCTGGCTTCTCTTTTTATTTTGGCGAGCTTGGCCGTTCAATCGAATACGCTCTATTTTTTTGCTACCGCTTTTTTATTCTTGTTTGCCATTGATCAGTGGTGGGGACGGCTCAATTCTCTTCCGGTTTTTTTGCTCATTGTCATTTCTCCGGTCATTCGAAACATGGTTCATTTATGGAGCTTTCCCATTAGATTAAAATTGAGCGCATGGACGGGAATACTTTTGAATTGGCTGCATTTAGAGGTCGAAGTCTCCGGAAATATGGTCTATCTAGAAGGGCAAGCCTTTGCCGTGGATCCCGCTTGTATTGGTCTAAAATTAATGATTACGGCTTTGGTAATAACTATTGTTATGCTTCGTTATTCGTTAATCCGTGACCTCAAAAAATGAAAGAATGCCTAAGTTGTTGTAAATTAGATTGTTACCTTCAAATTTTCAAAACCTTAAGCAGCATCCTTTCATGAATAAGTTTGATGTCGAATTTACAAAAGAATCATTGATTTCCAATGCTGGCCTTATTTTATTTTTCTCTTATTTGGAGGATTCTATTCTGCGCCATTTTTTATCTCCAACATTGAGTTGTGGAAACCCCAATTACATCTATTCCGACTTTGATATTATTCGTTCTTTTTTAGCTATGCAAGCTAGTGGACATTCAAATTTTGAAGATTTAGATTTTTTTCGTTCCTGCTCTTTTTTTAAACAAGTGATTGGAGATGATGCTATTGTTTCAAAAGAGCGGTTTCGTCAACGGCTTGACTTGATGGCCCTTCATAATTCTAGTTTAATTGGCAATTTATCTAAATTGAATCAATTCTTACTCAAGCAACATGCTCAACCAAAATCTATTCCCGCTTTTCCTTTTATACCTTTGGATTTTGATGTAACAATTTTTGATAATTCTGACTCTCATAAACAAGGAGTAAGGCCAACTTATCAACATAATATTGATGGTTATGCACCAATGATGACTTATCTTGGTCATCAAGGATATTTACTAAATCATCAATTTCGATCTGGGAATTTCCATGCCAATTGTAAAGGCACCTTAGAATATATTCTCCAAACTGTTAAGCTGGCTAAAGGTTTAACAGACCAACCTATTTTAGCGCGCTTTGATTCTGGAAATGATTCGATGATTAATGCGATCCATTTATCAAAAATTGAGAACCTAAATTTTATCATCAAACGTAATATTAGATCAAAACAATATCGTGAAATGATGATTAAGGAAGTACTTGAGCAACACACCTATTGTGTTGAAAATCAGCAAGGTATCAAAATCTATCATTTCGAGAAGACGGAATTAATTCAATACTTTGATAAGGATGTAGCTATCCAGGCGGATGTTCGAAAAATATTTTCCTTGATAGAGAGAAAGGTCGATAAATATGGTCAATTATTACTAGTTCCAGTATATGATTTACATGCTTGGTGGACTGATCTTGATGAAAAATTATATCCAATTGAGTCGATAATAGAACTTTATAAAGACCATGCTACTTCTGAGCAATTTCATTCAGAATATAAAACAGAGCTTGATATTGAAAAACTTCCAAGTGGTAAATTTTTGACGAATGAATTAATACTAGCTTTGTCGCAAATTACCTATAACATCATGAGATTCATTGGCCAGAAGGTTTTAGCGTGTGATCATTACCTGATAAAGAGAAAAGTGAGTAGATTAAAAATCAAAACAGTCTTAAGAAAAATAATTGGCTTACCCGCCAAATACATGATAAAGAATAGAAGAGCTTGTTTGAAAATTCCACTAAATCATCCATTTTCTGAAACCTTTAAGTGGCTGTACCTTAAGTCAAATTTCGTTTAATTACAAAATCGAAATACCAATCATAGAATAATTTATAGCGAATGAAAGTAATGGCAATACATTACATGAAATTCCTATTTTTGGAATTTCAAATAATACTGAAAGTGTATTGTTGTAATTAATTTTCCATCCTTTTTGATGAAAAAATAGAGATTGAAATGGAATGAATTTAGTAATTCAAGTAATTAAGTTCAAAAACACATTGTTTTATTTTTCTTCTTTTTCTACTTCCGTAGCGATCACGGATTAGGGGTTATTTTGAAAAAAAATACGAGCACATTTTATCGATTCCAAGCATTTTATTTTATTTAGCTTTGGCTTTTGTATTGACCATCCTGGCCAACTTTGTTCGCCTGCTTACACTGATTGTATTCCATATTCTTCCACAAAATCCACTTCATGATTTAGTTGGTCTCTGGTGTTTGATTTGTTACGTTTTGCTTCCGATTTATTTTCTTGTAAATTTGGGAACAAAGCGACAGGCGAAGCATCGTCTTTCGGTTCTGGAGCTGAAAGCTGCACCACTAAAAAATAATGTTATACTGGCGATGTCTTATGCTTTTTTACTGGCTTTACATGCTTACAATGGTCTTCCCTTGTTATCTCCGAAGTTGGAAGCTATTCAAAAAGTAGAGGGAATTGATCATCCCATGCTAGCCGAAGAAATAACGCCGAACGGCGTATTGGAATTACAAAATGAGGAAGTACTTATTTATCTAAAACCTCCAGTTCCCTTTTTTCAGGGAAGTCATGATCCCAGATTTTGCTGGCGAGGGAGTGGTTATCAACTGCAAAATATCAATATCACTAGAGTGGGTGGAAAAGAAATGTATACCGCTGTTTTGAGCAAAGAGGAAGATCAGTTGTATACTGCATGGTGGTACGAAAACGATGCCCATCAAACGCCCTATGAATGGACTTGGCGATGGAATAGTTTAAGGCAACAAAAAGAATACTATTTGATCAATATCACCAGTACCAACCAGGAGTGGCTGCACAAATGGATTTTAAAAAGTGGTGAACTATTCAATGCGTCTCATTAATATTGCCCGTCCACATATTTGCGATAGGCATTATTTTTGCATCACTGTTACGGATCTAAATCTCGATGATCTTTCCTACCTAAACAAGACAACAGTCAAGCGGCATGGAACAAGGCCAGTAGGCGCGGTTACAACCACAAACGCTGCTCATAACCTATAATTTCACATCAAAATTGCTAAAATAATACATTCGACAATGTATGCAAATGTCGCATTTTGTAATCTCGACTGACCCTGTTGAATGAGTTGTCACATACCAATTATTGAACTACGTTTTAACTCCAATGACTCATGCAAAATCAACTCTTTAGACTCTTGTTTTCTGCAATTTTATTGTTTTTGATTTCTTCTTCATCCCTTTTTGGACAAAGAATTATTGATTGTCTTACCGAATTGCCGACAGGTTACAAATCAGAACGAAGTAAAGATCCTGAAGTTTATGAAGCCTTTCTTCAACAATTTAAAGCTGATTTTTACAATCGTACCGGTGGAGGAAGCTGCATCAATTACGCCCCCATCAAAGCACATATTGTTCGTCAATCTGATGGGACAGGAGGACTGACAGCAATACAACTGAATGATGCTATTGATGTGATGAATACCTACTACGCCAGTTCTTGTATGGCCTTCTACCTTTGCGGAGAAATCAATTACATCGATGATGACAATTACTATGATTTCAATACTGCGGATGAAGGAGCGTTAACCGGCGCCAACAATGTGGCCAATTTGATCAACATCTATTTTTGTAACTCCGTCGGAAACGGAACGGACTTCTATTGCGGCTACGCCTACTATCCCGGCGGGCCTGACGTCGTTTTGATGAACAATAGTTGTACGACCAACGGAAGTACGCTATCTCATGAATTGGGACATTTCTTTTCCTTGCCGCATACCCACAACGGAGGCGACGAGCTGGTAGATGGTTCCAATTGTTCAACTGCTGGTGATGAGTTCTGCGATACAGAGGCAGATCCACAATTGGGGAGTTCTATCGTCAATTCTTCTTGTGTTTACACGGGTACTGCGATAGATGCCAACGGAGATTCCTACACGCCCAATACCCACAATATCATGTCTTATTCCCGAAAATCTTGTCGAGATTTTATGTCCGTCGAGCAATACGCGGCGATGGCTTATTCTTTTCTCAATGTGCGTAATTATTGGGATTGTCCAGATTTCGACGTTGATTTTACCGTAGATAATGACAACTCTTGTGACTTTCCCTTTACCGCTAATTTTTCCGAAGATGCAGTGGGAGAAACGACTTACGAGTGGGATTTCAATAATGATGGGGTGGTGGATGCAACGGGTCCGAATCCCTCCCATGTTTATACTTCTTCCGGTTCTTTCGATGTTTGTTTGACGGTATCTGATGGAAGCAATAGCATTGCCAAAGTCAAGACGGCATATGTCAATATTGGGACGAATCCTTATCCCTACACCAATGATATGGAAAGTTTTGTCCCCGCTACCAATGCTACGGGTTTTGCAGACAATTGGACAGCCAACCCAAGTAGTACGACTGCTGCTTACCGATGGAATGTTGACAGTGGAGGAACACCTTCCAATAATACCGGCCCCAGCCTCGATCAAACTACGGGAGGTACGAGTGGCATTTATATTTTTACGGAAGCAACCTCTAGTAGCGAGGGAGATATTGCAGAATTGGTAAGTCCCTGTATCGAAGTGCCCACAGGAGGGGCGTCAATAGCTCCTGCCATTCGCTTTTGGTACCACATGTATGGCGCTGGAATGGGTACTTTGCACATTGATTTATACGATGGAACCAACTGGATCAATGATTTTAGTCCGGCTATTGTAGGGCAACAGCAAAATAGTTCAACGGCGGCCTATTTAAACCGTGTGTTTAGCGTCTCAGCTTATAAAGGCCAGTCCATTCAAATTCGATTCAGAGGGGAGCGTGGTTCAGGGTTTACCAGTGATATGGCCATCGATGAATTCCAGATTTTCAACAATGCTAGCCTACCCGTTGAATTACTCTACTTTGATGGGATGGTAGATGAGCGCGGTCATCATTTGCTTAACTGGGAAACGGTTGCGGAGGAAAACAGTTCGTTTTTTTCTGTTGAGCATTCTATGGACGGAGTGAATTTTACAAATCTTGGAGCGGTAAGCGCACAGGGAAATACTACTGTCAATCATCGCTATGTTTACCCCAATAAAAAGCCTCAGAGAGGCATCAATTATTATCGCTTGAAAATGGTGGAATTGGATGAGAAGTTTGAATACTCTGAGGTCATTTCTTTGGAATACCAGTTGATTCAACAAGGTTTAAACGTTTTTCCCAACCCAAGCAAAGGCCAGTATCAATTGGAACTTTTTGGAGAAAAGGAGGACTTGTTTTTTGCAGTATACAACACGGTCGGACAAAAGGTTCGCTCTGGTCAATGGTTGGCGGGAGATACAGCCCTACAGCTCGATCTGAGCAATCTGTCCAATGGCATCTACACCCTTCAATTGCGCAATGGCAGTGAGACTATTGCGACCCAAAAATTGCTGAAATACTAATTAATACTCTTCTTTAACAACTGGATCAAATAATAACTGCTGTTGTTCTTTCGAGCAACAGCAGTCGTGTTATTGTGCCCTATTTTGAAATAGAACCATTTATGTAAACTTCATATTTTTTGTCTTTTAGGACTAGATGAGAGCGGATTTAAATTTTGTTTTTGTAGCTAAACTTGACTTCAAAGCAAGGACAGTTCCTTTTGTATAGACGAAGTTCATTTTACACCTGTCTGAACGGTATAGAGGGCATTGCTAGCCGCTAGGGGTTTCATGTCCTCAGTTAATCGCATTGGGTCTTCCCCTTTTTCTTTTCTTGGGAGGGTTGAGCAAATAACTGACTCCTATGTTCAAACTAATTGGTACATATCCCTGCGAAAGGGTGTAATCCTCTACCGTCAGTTTTGAAAAAGGAATTTGCAATTTAGGGGCAAAACTCAACATCATTCGACTGTTAATGGATCGATTGAATTCGGCGCTGATCCAAGCTCCCCATCCCAGTCGTGGTCTAAAAATCTCTTGGTAACTTGTAAACCTCTTTCTTAGATCAATGGGGTTCAGATTTTCATTTAAAATGGTACCAGATACGCGGAAGCCTAGATTGTATTGCATCCCTAGCATCAACTTATTGATCCATCGTCCTTTTCGCCAAGCTCGGCCAACACCAAAGGGAATATTCCAAAAACGGTAGTTGTTGTGTATTCTCATCTCTTCTTCGGTAGTGGTTTGGACCAACTTCGGACCAGTAATGGTTTCGATAACATTACCTGCCGCATCTTCAATCACAGCAATAATTCCAATTTCAATTTCTGCCCTGGTCATCATTGCCGTTTTGGAAAATCGCTCATTGAATTGTTGATATTCCAATCCCATGACAAAAAGCCAATTGCTTCGATGTTGAAGCTGTAAATTGAAGTTCAAGCCATAAGCTTCCAGCGCAGACTCCGTTTCTTTTCGCTCAATTAAATACAAACCGTCATTGCTCTGGTTTAAGCCCAGAGAACGAATGGGTAGGATGGGGGCAACAGTCGCTTGGCCAAAGAATTGCCACTTTCTCTTGCGTAGTGGTTTGATCCTCCTTTTTTTCCTGAATTGCTTTCGAGGATCTATTTCCCGGGGCCCTTTCTTCTCCAATAAAAAGTGACTTCGCTTGGTGTGATGGTACCAGATGCGCGTATGCTCAAGCGGGAGTTCGTCGGTTTTTGCTTCGGCCAAATCGGGCCTTGGCTCCGTGGGAGACTTTGGATCGCCCTCGGACTCAACTGCTTCTATCGCAATAGTAGATACTTTCTCTGGCATTGATTCGACTGCTGTGTTTTTATGGGTAAAATTTGTTAAACCCCCATCGTTTTTAGGAGATAACTTTTCGGTTTTAGATGGAGTAGAAGACGGCTTAGTCTCAACTTGATTGATGATTGCGGCTACTTCAGGTTTGGTTAATTCTTTTTGTAGTTGATCTGATTGGATGCTTTGGCGATCATTACTGTTGACTACTTCCACCATTTCTTTTTGCTGTTTCCAGCCATTCCTGTAGCCCCACGTACCCACCAGCACTCCCGCAAGTAGGAACCAAAACCAGATTAATCGACGACGCTTTTTGTGGTGTAAATGCGGTTCGATGTTTTCCCAGATTTCATCATGATCTAAATCGACGTGGAACTGGTCAAAAGATTGTTTGATATTATTTTCGATTGAATTATTTTTCATTTTTTTCTGCTTTAGAGGACGTTCAAGAAATGGACTTAGCTACCAATTTTATTTTTTTTTGGTTGCCATTCTCGATTAATCAGTTGCTGCATCGTGTTGCGGGCTCGAGCCAAGAAAGTTCTGGAGCTGCTTTCTTTAATGTCTAGAAAATCGGCAATCTCGCGATGGGAATAGCCATCAATGATCGCGAGGTTGAAAACAATTCTTTGGTTGCGAGGCAACTGTTCGAGCAAAGTCAGAATATCTTCTACGTTCAACTGGCTATGTACATCTGGATGGTCAATATGCTCTACACTTAAAGTGTGAATCACTTCCATTCTAAATCCTCTTTTGCGTTGCTTGGCCAGTGCGGTATTGATGGTAATCTTTCGACTCCAACCTTTAAAGCCATTGATCTGATTGGATTTGCACTGGTGAATATTGTTGAAGATGAGAATTAAAGACTCTTGTAACAAATCTTTGGCATCTTCGTGACTGTTGGCGTATCGTCGGCAGACTGGGTAGAGAAATTGAGAAAGTAGATTGACCATTTCTCTTTGTGCCTTGCGATTCAAGTTTCTACAGCCTTTGAGTATGTTTTTCATATTTGTCAATTAGAAGGTGAACGATGAGGCTGTAGCCATTAGGGCGCTTTGCGGATTTTAAATGATCCACCTATATTTTGTTGGATTCCGTTGAGGTCAGTTGCTGTCCCAGTTAAGTTGCCTTCGATAAAAGTTCCATCATCGAGTGTGATCTGTACGGACAAATCAGGATTAGCAGTGACTAGACTGGGATAATCAGGCAATGGACCATAATTTTCCGTTTTGAAAAAGATATTTTGATCGTAGGTCCCCACACCTTGATAATCGCGGAGGTCTAAAATAAAGGCTCCCCC
>JBCCSR010000113.1:0-9613 GCA_039199865.1 Bacteroidota bacterium | reverse complement strand
TCTACTGGTAGATTGACAAAATGGGTAATGGCACTATTGGTTTGAGCCATTCCAAATCCCGTGGCAAAATCAAAGCCTACATCTCCTCCTCCGGTGTGGGGATTGTCCATATCTTCACTCGTATTGATAAAGGCGTTCAATACTTCAGTTCTGGTGGTGGCTCCCATTTCAACGATGAGTGCAGCTGCTCCGGCAGCATGGGGAGCGGCAGCGGAGGTACCAAAGAAATTGGGAAAGGCATCGGCATCAATGGCGATATCGGTACCAAAGAAGGTCGTATTGGCCCCGTCTGGCCCTACAAACTCCGGCTTTTGTCGAGTAATCGTAGCAATGGGATTGCCCAATTTGTCGAAAAAAATGGGGGTCCCACCGAGCGAGGAGAAATCGTTGACGGTGGCTGGCGAAGCTCCATAAGCTGGGGTATTGTACCAAGCCGCCGCTCCAATGGCAATGGCGCCCTCAGAATTGGCATGCCCCACGATGGTTGAACTCTCGGTATCGTATTCATCGATGGTGATGGAATTGGTCCAGGAAACGTACTTTAGATAATTTGGCGTTGGCCCCGAATAATGAAGAATAACGATATTAAATTGCTGGGTAGCACCATTATTGGTGTAAGACATGATTTCCAAAGGATCGCCCGATACGACATTCGCCGTTTCCGAGTAAGCCACCAAAGAGAAACTCGAATTATACAGTCGGATATCGATGTCCGTATCGGCAGCATCGACTGCTCCTGGTAAAGAACCAAAGGGATCGTCCCATTGCAATGACATTTGAAAAGTGACTCCCGCTGGAATGGTAATGGATTGGGTATAGTCGGTGTTGCTGCTCGGATCAAAATCGTGCAGCGGACTGCCTCCTAGGGTGAATCCTGAGTCATTAAACCCCGCCACTTCGTAGGATTTGTTGCCGCTATTGCCGGCCGCAGAAAAATAAATGGCACCATCGTTGACGACTTGGTCAGCTGCTTGAGCAATGATTCCATCCTGAAAAAAAGGCTCCGCAAAGTAGCCGATGTCATCCACAATTATTTTACAACCTGCAGCTTCCAAATCAATAATGCCTTGGGCAAAATCAGCCTCTCCTTCAAAAGCTGTTCGAGCGTAGAGTTCTGCTGCCGGTGCAACATCGTGTACAATCTCTGCCATGGCTCTGGCTTCATCCGAACCCGTAGCCGAATACTCGAGTAAGACCGTAACGGGAGTCGTATAACCATTGGGATTTCCAACTCCAGGAAGATCTCCACTGGCAACTCCAGCAGCAGCACCCGATAAGGTATTGTAACTATCTGAAAGCAATCCAATTTTGATTCCATCTCCATCGACACTATAATTGCTTCTTCCTTGGTCGGAATACTGAGCTTGATCTCCTTGGGAATCAACACTTCCTACTCGTCGGTTAGCTTTGTAAACCGGGCGAGCATATTGTAAGGCATCTAGGGTGGCGAGTAGTTCCAATTGATCGAGGTCAATACGGCCAGAAATGGTCTTGCCAAAAGTAGCAAGATGGGTAAAGGACAGCTCGCCCAATTCGGCAAGTAGCAGTTGGGGATCGCTTTTGGCAATTAAATCGACACTGATTTGATTTTTCCGAATAATAAAGGAGTGATCAATAGCTTTTTGATCGATGATAGAGGAGCTTGCACTGGCTTGTTTTTGGTGTACCTGGAACTGATGAATTTGTTGCAAGCCACTACTTAATCTTTGTAGGGATGTACTTTTTCCAGGTAGGTTTTCTAATTCATTGGCCTTTTTGGATGCTACTTTTTGTGCAAAAAGAGGGGTATTTATGGCGAGCAAAGCGCCAACCAGGAGGTAGTGAAATAAATAGTGTTTAACTTTCGGGTCCATTGTTAGTATTTTACAATCAAATAGTAACAATATAAACCTGTGCTCACCTTGTTGTCAGTGAATTTGCCCCTCGTCGTGACCGAAAACGAATCAATATTAGGAAAATCTAAAATGTAAACCGTCCTATAGATTATCCACCTTATTTGCACTGTTCATGCTAAAGGTCCCCTCTAGAGTTGCGACTGCTTATTGAAAATAGAAAGGAGCATATATCTTCAAAAGGATGCAAAAGGCAGGGCCCTCTTAATTAAAGACCTTTGCCCCCACCAATGCTTCGATCTCCTCTGCTTCAATGGGAATATCGGCAGTCAAATCAATGGGGTCATTGTCCGTAACCAAAATGTTGTTTTCCAAGCGAATGCCAAAACCTTCTTCTGGAATATAAATTCCCGGTTCACAAGTAAATACCATTCCGGCCTGGATGGGAAGGTAGCGATTGCTGAGGTCATGTACATCCAATCCTAGATGATGAGACGTACCGTGCATAAAATATTTTTTATAGGCTGGGCGATCGGCGGGCTGATTTTTGATGTCTGTCTTATCAATGAGCTTAAGTCTTCGCAGCTCACTTTCCATCATTTTACCCACTTCTTTGTGATAATCCTCAAGGCTCGTTCCGGGAACCAGCATGGGGATGGCCATTTTCATGACCTTCAATACGGACTGGTAAACTGCTTTTTGTCGGGCCGTAAATTGGCCATTGACGGGAATGGTTCGCGAAAGGTCGGCAGCATAGTTGGCGTACTCTGCACCAAAGTCAAGTAGCAGTAGATTGCCATTTTGGCAAACTTGATTGTTGGCATTGTAATGCAATACGCAAGCATTGCTGCCACTGGCGACAATTGGCGAGTAGGCATGACCAGTTGCTCTGTTGCGAATAAATTCGTGGATGATTTCGGCTTCAATTTCATATTCCATCACACCTGGGCGAACAAAGTCGAGTACCCTGCGGAAAGCCTTTTCGGTAATGTCAATTGATTCTTGAATGACCTTCACCTCATGATGCGATTTGATCATGCTCAAGTTTTTGAGTAGAGGTTGGGCGCGATGGTATTTGTGTAGGGGATAACGTTCCATCATTGTCTTTGCCATTCGCAAATCTCTAGAAGGGACTTCCGAAAAGAAGTGGGCATTTTCATTGGTGTTGAGATAAATGCGTTTGGACAAAAGAATCAGTTCGTTGAGCACCTTATCCATTTCGTCCAGCCAATGGATCTTTTGAATACCCGATACTTTTCGCGCTGTTTCTTTCGTATATTTTTGTCCCTCCCAAATGGCTGAGCGTTCACTGTTTTTTTTAATGAAAGCCATTTCTCTACAATCCTCTTTGACACAGTTAGGAAACAAAACCAGTACGGTTTCTGCTTGATCCAAACCACTCAGGCTAAAGAGATGGGAATTTTGCCGAAAAGGAAAGAATTGATCGCCATTGCGCGGCATCAAATCGTTGGAATGTAAAATGGCAATGGAATCTGCTTTCATTTGTCGGACAAAGCGCTTGCGGTTGATCCGAAAGAGTTCGGGGTTAAGTGGCTGGTATTTCATGAGTAAGTTTGTTCAGTTCCTGTTTTTGTTTAGCCCAAGTCTAATCCAATTTCTAAAGACACATTGCGATGGCAACTGAGGCGCTGGTGTGATCCATGCAAAATGATAGGTGAAAAGGGAAATTAGTCTTGAGTCAAGTTTGTTATTCGATCCCTTTCGGGGGAAAGCGACCGAAGTACGAATTTTTAAAATTATTATTTGACATAATTGAATTCGTAACTATTTCAATTACGCCTTTATTTTTTAAAAAAGCAAGTTTTTAGGAACGGAGAAGATGTTAAATTCCGGTGGTAAGGGGGAGAAGAAAATGGGGCTTACAAGCGGTCATCGACTGTTTTCAGGGCTTCCAAATTGATCTCGCCAAACCAATTTTTGAGTGTTTTGCGCGCTTGGATTTTGACCTCCATATTGACATAGGAAGCGATGGTAACTAAGCCAAAACTCAAGACACCAATATCATCAGTGTAACCAAAGAGTGGGGTCAAATCGGGAATGGTGTCGATGGGGGCCAGAAAATAACCAATGGTGCCCAGGATAATATTGCGGGCCCAATGAGGCGTTTCTTTACGTCGATAAGCATAATAGAGTAGAAGCACCGTGTAAACCACATTTGTACCTGCCTGACGGCCATAACGATTCAGTTTTTTCCAAAGTCGACCTTCAGAGAAAACACGATTGTACTTTTTAAATGGACTTTTCTTAATCAAACGCTGCGTTTTTCTTAAAAAACAGTGCAAAGCGGAAAATGTTCTACTTGCTTTAAAACGATTTTCCAGAATACTTATGTCCTAAATATCACAAATTTACCTCCATTTTCCACTTTTCGCGATCATTTTTGGGCTTTTTTCGACGAAAAAGGGCTTTATCGACGCCATTTATCGGTCAATAACTCTTCTACTGGCCCTGCTGCTTCTAAGCCTGCATTTCTGCCTTCCCCTTCAAAGCGGAGCTTTTCTTGATCGTAAAACTGGACATGTAGCCGAGCTTGCATACTTTCATTGACCTTGCCCGTCATGGCCCCAGAAAGTGGAGAAACCAGCTCTCCTCCGGGGCCTTTCTGAGCCTTGATCACCAAGCGATAACGCCGATCTTTGAAGGCGAGATCAATCTGCTCCTCGCCCAATTGCGCCTTCATCATCGCTCCGGTATAGGTGGCAAAACGATACAATTGTCCTTGAAATAAAAAACCGACAATGTAGCCGATAAAATGACTGCCCAGCCAGGGGATTCTGGCAATGGACGCCATGATGGAGACGGGATCTTCCGCATCAAAATGGTTGCTCTGGGTCCAAATCCAAGAGCTGGGAAAAGAACGTCCCCAGTCTTTTTCTAAGTAGCCTTTTCCACCATCGAAATGGACGGTTTGTCCTCCAATGTCTAATTGTCCCGTCAAAGTGTGATTCATACTAACAACTCCATGATAACACTGCATGAAAGGAACAAAGGAGTACCAACCCATAATGCCCGGTGCCCCTAACATTTTTGGCCAGCGATAAAGTTGGTTGAGTTTTAGTTCTCCTTTCAACTCGGGTAAATTCAATCGCAAAGTATGGTCTGAAAAAAATTGCTTTTCCAATTGTAGGCCAAATACTTGATCATTGGCTTGAAAATCCTCCGCCGCAAATTTGTGGTAAGCGGCCTTGCAGGCTTTTCCATCCAAGACTTGAATAAAGGCCTGTTTTTTTCCATCGGGTTCCATCGCAATTCCGGGGATGATCGCAAAGACGTATTGCTCTTTGGGATCAACAATTTTGAAATACCAACCTTCGAAATAGTTTTGTTGACGTCCCCAGCCGTGGTACATGTCTGGATTCCAGGTGGCTCGCCATCGTTTTGCTGCATCTTTAAACATAAAAAAGAGGATTAGAATGAATTGCTCGTACACCAAAATACAACATTTACACATCTATCCTAGCAAAACCCCAAAGCCACTGCCCGCTTTTGTCTGTCGTCGACTAAAATGAACCTAAAGTTTTGGCCATGATTGGTCTGAGCCTCCTCGGTTCATTTACCGGTACATTTTAAACTTTCTAAAAAAGTCGAATGATGCGAACTAAAAAGCAACGCAAACACAACAACTCGGTGAATGCCGGATCGATGGCAGATATCGCCTTTCTCTTACTCATTTTCTTTTTGGTTACCACTACCATTTTAATGGACGAAGGAATTATGGTCCGCCTTCCCCCCTGGTCCGATCAACCTGCCGCTCCGGTTGATGAAGAAAGGGTGTTGACGGTGAAGGTCAATGGGAAAGACCAGCTCTTGGTTGAGGGGCAGCAAATGGTTAGCGAGCAACTCAAAGACAAAACCAAAAACTTTATTACGACTTACCTTAATGCCCACCGTACGACGGGAAAAAAGCCATTGGTTTCTCTTCAGAATGATCGAAGTACTTCCTACGAGATGTACTTGCAAGTTTACAATGAGTTGAAAGCCGCTTACAACGAGTTGTGGGATGAAGCCGCGGAGCGAAAATACGGTAAGGGCTATGCGGATTTGAGAACAAAAGATCAGCAACTGATTCGAAAGGACATTCCACTGATCATTTCGGAAGCCGAGCCCACGGAGCACATGCCGAGTAGTTGATCCCCCTCATTTTTAAACACTGTTAGGAGGATTGTGCAAAGTCTACTCACCACCGAATAGTGGACTTTGCCTCCTCTGTTATTTTTAAGCTAAAATCACTTACCCATGTCGAAATTCAAACCCACCAAACAGCGAATGCATCCAGAAGTATCCACGGCGTCTTTACCAGATATTATTTTTATGTTGCTGTTCTTTTTTATGGTAGTTACCGTTTTGAGAGAACATCAAGTACTGGTGAAGGTCAAAGTGCCCGAAGCAACGGAAATTGAAAAATTAAGGCATCGGTCGTTAGTGAATCATATTTATATTGGCCAACCGATTCATCCGCAAAACGGGACCGCTCCCGTGATTCAAATCAATGATGCGTTTATTCAAATCGAACAGTTGCAACACGCATTGAAGGCTTTGGAGCAAGGCGTACCGGAGTATCAGCGGAGCTTAATGACCAATAATTTGAAGGTAGACCGGGAGGTCAATATGGGGATTGTTTCTGATGTTAAAATAGAAATGAGGAAGGCCAAACAGTTGAAGGTAAATTATGCGGCTTTCTCCAAAAAGTAAAGCCACTGAAAATCCAGTGGCCTATTTTATATAAAACTAAACATTGCCGTGTTGACGAACAGGAGTCGCTTGATGGACTCACTGTTGGGTTTATGCAGTTTGCAGGAGCGTTAGCTTCTTTTGCTTGAGCACGCTGTTGTTCAATTGCTCAAATCGGTATCCCTTGTTGCCGAAATGGTCGAGTACTCGCGGTAAAACATACTTTAACTTCTCCTCTGCTTTGATGCTATCGTGAAATACGATGATTGATCCTGCTTTGGTCTTGGATATAACGTTCTGTAGACATTGTTCCTTAGAAATATTGGGATCAAAATCTCCACTCAATATGTCCCACATGATGATGCGATAATGCCTTTGTAGAAACTGTGCCTGACGAGGCTTTAGTTTTCCGTATGGTGGTCGAAACAAATCGGAATTGACCAAATGGGCACAATGTCGAATATTGTGAAAATAAGGTAGATTATCGCTGGACCAACCGTTGAGGTGATTGAAAGTGTGATTGCCAACGGCATGGCCTTCCGCAAGTAAGCGATCAAAAATAGCGGGATATTTTTTGACATTATCTCCAACGCAAAAGAAAGTTCCTTTAGCATTGTACTGCGCCAATAGATCGGTCACCCAAGGAGTGACTTCGGGAATGGGGCCATCGTCGAACGTGAGATAAATGATTTTTTCTTGAGAAGGAATTCTCCAGATGAAATTGGGGAAAAGATTTTGGATGAATTCGGGCGTCTTTACGAGATACATTTGCTGATAGATACTAAAACAATGTGAACAATCAAATGATGCTTTTCTTTTTTGATGGGCTCTTCACAGTTTGCTCTAGTTGATTAACCGGTTTTTGAATGAATTGGCTACAACTGGGTTTCTATGTTCAAAAAAGTTGGCATCCTCTAATAACCAATAATTGCTTACCTTTGTGTTCCTTTTTTATAATTGGAACTTATTGAAGGAATAAACTCGTTGGGATTATTATACCTTTAAAACGGGTGCTGATCCAAAAATGCTGCGTTGCCAATTATATTTTTTATCAGCTAAGATTTGGCCCTCGATTTGAAGATCAATACAAACCAATTCAAAAGATATTGACTAGCCTTATGGAAAAAGTTAGAGTAAGATTTGCCCCTAGTCCGACCGGAGCATTACACATCGGTGGAGTTCGAACCGCTTTGTACAATTATTTGTTGGCCAGAAAAACTGGAGGAACATTGATTTTGCGTATTGAAGATACGGATCAAACTCGATTTGTTCCCGGAGCGGAAGCCTACATTCGGGAGGCTTTAAAATGGTGTGGTATTGAGCTAGATGAAGGACCCGAAGTCGGAGGAGCTCATGGTCCTTACCGTCAGTCGGAAAGAAAAGCCAGGTATGGCCAATACGCTCAGCAGCTGATTGATAGCGGTAATGCTTATTACGCTTTTGATTCGGCAGAAGAACTCGATGAAATGCGTTCCGAATACGAAAGCCGTAAGGCAACTTTTCGTTATGATGGCCATACTCGAATGCAGCTCAAAAACAGTTTGACGCTTTCCCCCGAGGAGGTACAGCAACGACTCGATAGTGATGCGCCCTACACCATTCGCTTGAAAGTGCCCCGAGACGAATCGGTTTTAATTAATGATTTGATTCGTGGAGAAGTCACCTTTCAAACCAATGAGTTGGATGACAAAATTATGCTCAAGAGTGATGGCATGCCGACGTATCACCTCGCAAATATTGTAGACGACAAGTCCATGGAGATTTCTCACGTCATCCGTGGAGAAGAATGGTTGCCAAGTACTGCTCATCATGTATTATTGTATCGCGCTTTTGGTTGGGAGGATAGCATGCCTCAATTTGCGCATTTACCCTTGATTCTCAAGCCGACGGGTAAAGGGAAACTAGGCAAGCGAGATGGCAGTAAATTTGGATTTCCGGTGTTTCCCATTTCTTGGGATGGAGATCGACCCGAAGATTCCTTTACTGGTTTTCGGGAGTTTGGCTTTGATCCAAGAGCAGTCGTCAACTTTTTAGCTTTCTTGGGATGGAACCCCGGGACAGAGCAGGAGATCTTTAGCCTGGAGCAATTGTGTGATGCCTTTAGCATTGAGCGAATTGGGAAGTCGGGAGCGCGCTTTGATTTTGAAAAAGCCAAATGGTTCAATCAACAATACATCATAGCTTCCGACAATACGGAACTTGCCGCTCAAGTACAGGGACAACTCAGTGAAAAGGGACAAGCAGTAGAACTGGATTTTCTGGTTACCTTTTGTGGATTGATGAAAGAGCGGGTCAACTTCCTACCGGAGTTCTTGGAAAAGGGATATTACTTTTTTGAGCCCGTCAGGAGTTACGAGGAAAAGCCGATTCGCAAGAAATGGAGATTGGAGAGAAGGCCCGTCTTGCTCGAACTCAATCGCCAACTCAATGCACTGGAGGTTTACGATGCAGCATCCATTGAGAAAAGGGTAAAGGAATTTATGGAAGCCAATGAATTGGGGTTTGGAGACATCTTGCCCTTCTTGCGCATTGGCTTATCGGGTACGATGAAGGGGCCTTCAGTGTTCGATATGATGGCTTTGCTGGGGAAAGAGGAGGTGGAAAGTCGTTTGCTCAAAGCCTTTGATCATTTTGACGCAGTAAAGTCAGCCAGTTAAAATCCTCAATGCCAGACAGATCTTGACTAAAAGATCAAATATCTGTCAAAATGTTACTATTTTTATAAAAACAAGTCTTAATACCACCATTTATCAACAAAGCTATGCCGAAGAAAAAGCCTAAAAAAGGGAACCCCGAAGTCCATGAAGAGTTGAAGGGCTTCAATATCAAAATCAATGAATTTGGAGAAATTGTTTCTTCGTTTGATGTAGATAAAATCAATGAGTTTCTCGATGAAAACGTCGAGGATAAAAAGTTAATGGAGAAAATGGAGAAGGAGAATCAAGGGGCCGGTGAGGAGGAATAAGTGATTTTTCTTTAAATATTTAATTTTTTCGAATTATTCAAAACTTTTATTCATTGGCTCCGTAGAATAGCCTGATTTGGAAGAAGTGCAAGATCGTTTGCCTCATTCCAATTAAATTATTCTC
>JBCCSR010000112.1:0-9664 GCA_039199865.1 Bacteroidota bacterium | reverse complement strand
GGTGGTGTGAATGATAAAATCTCCACATTCTCCAATGTTGACTGTGCCAAGATCAAAAGTGTAGGTTTGATCATTGACCGCAGTCCACATTGGAGAATGTGGAGATTTTATCATTCACACCACCCTCGACCCCAGCTGTGATTCCACCGTGATCAATGAGACGCGCTGCGTTGAGGCATATATTTTCCCCGATACCCTTTGTTTTCCAACCCCAGGTTGGGATGGCTCCAGCATTGAAGTCAACTCTAGTTGCCTGGGCGACAGCATCCATTTTTACATCCAAAATGTAGGAACGGCTCCTATGTCGGAAGCCCTCAATTATATTGTGATTGAAGACAACATCATGTGCGATCAAGGCGATTTCATGTTGGCACCGCAAGCCATCAAAGAATTGATCTTTGAAGCCAATGGCAGTACCATGCGATTGGAAGCCGATCAAGCCAATGATCATCCGGGATTTAGTATGCCGAGTACCACCGTCGAAGCTTGCGATCCGGATGGAGATGGTCTGTTCAGTATGGGCTTTTTCAATCAGTGGCCCATGGATGATGCCGATCCTTTTCGTTCTATCGAATGCCTAACGATTGTGGGCGCATTTGATCCCAACGACAAACGGGCCACTCCGCTTGGTATTGGTCCAAACTTATTTATTGAACCCAACACCGATTTGGAATACCACATCCGCTTTCAAAATATCGGAAATGATACGGCATTTAATGTGATCGTTTTGGATACCTTGTCTCCCTTCCTTGATCTTACCAGTATTCAACTGGGGGCCAGTAGTTTTCCCTATGATTTTGCGGTGCTTCCCGAACGGATCTTACAATTTACTTTCAATCAAATCAATTTATTACCGGAAGAAGTAGACGAAATAGCTTCTCAGGGTTTTGTTAAATTTCGGATCAGTCAAGTGCCCAACAATCCAATCGGTACTTTTATTTCCAACGAGGCGTCCATTTTCTTTGACAGAAATGCCCCCATTATTACCAATTTCACTTTTCACCAAGTGGGCATTCCCGAATTCATTTCCTCTAATTCGGATCTTGAAGTCCCGATGCCCATTTCTGTGTTTCCCAATCCTTTCCAGGAGCAAACACAGTTGGTCATTCACGATCCCACCTTTTTGCAGGAACAAGCCTTGTTTACTCTTTACAACGCTCAAGGGCAAATCGTCAGGCAGTCTGAGATCACCGAACAAGTACATACCATTCATAGAAGTCTATTGCCGTCGGGTATTTACTTTTATACCATCTCTCATCAGGAACAAACGGCTACGGGTAAGCTAGTGATCCAATAGCGTTGATCCTTTACAACAAAAAATAAATCCTCAAATTTTTGATACCTTTGTGGCTTACCAAAGTCATGAAGGTATCCTACTTTTAGTACCTATCTGTCCACTCGATCTTTTCTTCTCGTTTTGGAGGAGTAAAATGGTTTGCCTTGATTTTGGTGCTGACTTGGATGAGCTTTACAATGCGCTATTAAAGAGCAGCAAAGCGATTTGCATCCATTATTGAAAAAAGGCCATACAAAACAATTCATTGCGCATCATGACCACGACCATCATTTTCGATCTAGGAAAAGTATTGATCCACTGGGATCCCCGCAATTTATACCGCAAGATTTTTACCGACGAAGAAGAAATGGAATATTTCCTCCGCGAAGTGTGCTCTCCAGATTGGAACGAAGCTCAAGATGCCGGACGAACTTGGGCAGAAGGCGTTTTCTTGGCCCAAAATCAATTTCCAAAATACCACAAAGAAATCGCGGCCTTCGAAAAGCGTTGGCCAGAGATGTTGGACGGAGCAGTAGAGGGAACGGTAGACATTCTAAAAACCATTCACAGCCAGCAACGCCATCGACTCTATGCGCTTACCAATTGGTCTCGCGAAACCTTTCCCATTGCCCGTGCACAGTTTGATTTCCTCAATTTGTTTGCAGGCATTCTGGTTTCTGGTGAGGAAATGATGAAAAAACCCGATCCGCGAATTTACCAACTCCTTTTGGATCGCTATCAAATCACCGCCAAGGAATCGGTCTTTATCGACGACTCAGAACGCAATGTGGAAGGAGCCAGAAAAATGGGGATTCCCTCCATTTTATTTGTGTCTCCCCAGCAATTGAAACGAGATTTGTTGGACTTTGGGGTGGTGCTTTAGTCGAACCAACTGTACGCTTTACTAAAATCAGAAGATCGTTCGTAAGGGGACTGGCCGCTCCACGCCAGCAAGCAAAAGGAGCTACATCAAGTTCGCCATTAATTGACAAAGTCTAGGACAAGCAAAGGCAGGGCGTTGAGTTTTTTGTACCTTAGAAAAAGAAAAATCTCGTCAAATACAACAAAAAATGATTAGCAAATATCTATGCCAACTTTTATTGCTGCTCCATTGCGCTCCACTCATTGGGCAAGATTACCAACCCATGGTCATCGAAAGCAATCGGTGGTTTTATGAAAACAAAACCTGGGACATTGCCTCCGGAGGTGGATGGATCTTTTATCACGATTATTTTACCATTTTTATTGAAGGAGATACCACACTCGATGGTACGGCCTACAAGCAACTCTATCTACAAAAAAATAATGAAGAACGCTTCGTAGGTGGAATTCGAGAAAACCTGGATACGCGAAGGGTTTATGTTTACCTACTTGACCCTGACCTCCTCAACACTTTCTACGCAGGATGTGGAGCCATCATGGAACAAGAAACTTTATTGTATGACTTTTCAGTAGAGGTAGGGGATACTGTTGTCTCTTGCTTTCAGGGAGGGGAAGTTTTTCAACGCGATACCATCCTCCACCAAGGGGAAGCCCTTAATCGCATCTTGGTCAATATACATGGCGTCATCGCCGAGGCGTACTGGATGGAAGGTATTGGAAGCATCCGTGGCTTATTTGGTCCTTTTACCGGAGAGTTTGAAAATGAATGGTCGCTTCTCTGTTTTAGCAGTGATATTAACCCTAATTTTTCGGGGCCCAATGCGGAACCCTGGATGATCGAAGCCTGTACGGGAATCGTTTCCCTCCCATCCAATCAGAGGCCAAACATCGAATATTATCCCAATCCTGCCCAGGAATGGCTCGCCCTCAAAGGACTGTTCAATACGGAAGCCGAAATAGTGATCTACAACTCCCTTGGACAAAGGGTCTTACACAACCGAGAAAAGAGTACCGAAAGACAAATCAATTTGTCTTCACTCCAAGCCGGCATCTACCACATTGTCATTTACGAGCGGCAAAGAATGAGCTGGACGGATAAATTGCTCATTCTTAGGTAGTCCCGCAAAATATACCGTCATCTGAACATAATTTTACATATATTTAGGAAACGGACAATTTACCCCGTTCACCTATTTATGATTCGATTGCTTTTTATTCTTTTTCTGAATCTTAGTCAACTGTCGACAGTTTGGGCTCAGCAAGCCAAGGACACTCTCCTAGTGGCCTACACGCCGGCCTCCCCTTTTGTCATCGACGAAACCGAAGCCGAACTTGAAGGCATATCTGTTTGGTTGTGGGAGCAATGTGCCAAAGAACTGGACCTGCATTACCAATTTGTTCCACTCCCCTTTCACGCCATTCTCGACTCACTGGAAAGTGGAGGCATTGATTTGAGCATTAACCCCCTCACCATAACCAGCCAAAGATTAAAGCGCTTTCGCTTTACCCATCCCTTTTTCGCTTCTCATTCCGTTGTGGTCAAAAGCCATTTATCTCCACTCGAACGATTGAGCAGTTTTTTAAGCTCTTTTTTCTCCTTGAGTGTCCTCAGTGGACTTTTGGCCTTATTTAGTCTGATTGGGATTTTCGGTTTTCTCGAATGGTATTTTGAAAGGAGGGTGAATCCACAGCACTTCAGAAGAGGTTGGAAAGGCGTTTGGGACGGCCTTTGGTGGTCGGTGGTGACGATGACTACGGTAGGCTATGGCGATAAAACCCCAAAGTCTCGTGGGGGTAAAATTGTGGCCTTAATCTGGATGTTTAGTGGCCTCCTTTTCATCTCCGGCCTGACCGCCAGTGTTGCCTCCTCCTTAACCATCAACCAATTGGCAAGTGATACAACCGTCTTGGAAGATTTCAAAGATCGAAGGATTGGTACGATTGCCCAGACCAGTTCGGAAGAATACCTCCGCAATCAGTTCTTTAGAAAAGTCGACATTCTCCCCAATGTTCCAACCGGACTCGAACAACTACTCAATCATCAGATTGATGCGTTTTTTTACGATGAACCTATTGTGCGTTACCATCTCAAAAAAAACGAACAATATGCTAGTCTCCATGTCTTACCCAATAAATTTGGTGTCGCTTTCTACGCCTTTGCTTTACCTAAAAAGCAGTTTGAACTCAACGAGGCCGTTTCTCAAAAAGTAATCGAAATCACCGAAAGTGATGTTTGGCAAAAGGTCCTCCACGAATATGGTTGTACAATAGAATAATCTCCCTCCTACTCAAAAATAAGCCCGTGTAAGCCAATAGCCTGATTCGGTTAAGGCAAACCTACCAAGTAAAATCAGGACCAATGATCCATTTTATGCTACGCAACGGCATTCGTGGTAAGAACTATTCTACAGAAATAAAAAAAATATTAAACCATTTCGAAACTTTGGATGTTTGCTTAATGTGTGGTACTTTTGAAACGAAAATATTACCACCAGTAACAAACGCGATATTTTCAATATGATAAACCAAGAGAGAATCATCGAAGTTGCCAGCCAATTATTTGTTCAACACGGTGTCAAAAGTGTCACGATTGATCGAATTGTAGGGGAATTGCATACTTCCAAACGTACCCTGTACAATCATTTCTCCGACAAAACGGAATTGCTGCGCGCCTGCCTTTCCGTTTACCACAAAAAAATAAAAGCTGAAAACGAAGCCGCCATTGAAACCGCTGACAATGCCATCGAAGCGATGGCAGGCATTCACCAGCAGATTGTTCGTCGAGCAAGTGTGGTCAATCCCAACTTTTTCAACGACATTCTTCACTACTACCCTGGCCTATTACACGAGTCCTATCGTGCCAATGGCAATTTTGCCCATGCCCAGGTAGTCCGACTCGGTGAATGGGGCATCAGAGATGGTATTTTCATGAAAGACTTGGATATGGAAATCGTTGTAAAAATGGTCCTACTTTTACTCGACTTATTAAAGGACAATAATCGATTTCCCATTACCAAATACAGTAAAGAGCGCTTGACTTTCGCCATCCTAGTCCCCTACATGAGAGGACTCTGCACCGACAAGGGAAGACAGCTGCTCGAAATGCAAGAAGAACTCTTCAGAGTAACCCTGTGATACCCCCCGTGGAAGGCACTAAACCAGATTAAAATCATTGCTCTACGTGAGCAACATAAGAATCGAAATAAAGAAAAATGGATTTGAATAATTCCCTACGTAAAACCCCAGTTGCGGTCATTGGTTTGTCTGCTATCTTTGCTGATGCCCGCAACATTGAAGAATTTTGGACCAATATTATTCAAGCCAAAGACAGCATCAAAGAGGTGCCAGATAACCGTTGGGCCATCGATGATTATTACGATGCTGACCCCATGGCACCAGATAAGACTTACTGCAAGCGCGGTGGTTTCCTCCCAGAAATTGACTTTAACCCTCTTGAGTTTGGCCTTCCCCCAAATATTTTAGAAGTAACCGATGCTTCCCAATTGCTTGGACTCGTCGCGGCTCGCGATGCACTCGAAGATGCGGGCTATGGCAAAACTTCTGAACGTTTTACCACCGAACTAAAAGCCAAAACTGGCGTACTGCTTGGGGTGGGTGGAGGACAAAAACTCATCACTCCACTAATCGCACGACTCCAATATCCCATTTGGGAACGGGCTTTACGCAGTAGTGGAATTGCCGAGGAAGATATTCCTCCAATTATTGAGAAAATGAAAAAAGCGTACGTAGGCTGGAACGAAAATTCTTTCCCCGGTCTACTGGGCAACGTCATCTCCGGAAGAATTACCAATCGATTTGACTTGGGAGGCATCAACTCCGTGGTAGATGCAGCCTGTGCTGCTTCGCTGAGTGCCATCAAAATGGCATTGAGCGAATTGGTGGAAAAACGTTGTGACATGATGCTTACCGGAGGAGTGGATACCGACAATTCTCCCTTCATGTACATGTCTTTTAGCAAAACGCCCGCCTTTTCCAAATCGGGGAACATCTCTCCCTTCTCGGACAAAGCAGACGGGATGTTGATCGGAGAGGGATTGGGCATGATGGTCCTCAAACGTTTGGAGGATGCAGAGCGAGATGGAGATCAAATCTATGCGGTCATCAAAGGAGTTGGTACTTCAAGTGATGGTCGATTCAAATCCGTTTATGCTCCCCGTTCATCGGGACAGGCATTAGCCATGAATCGCGCTTATGAGGAAGCTGGTTATGCTCCAGCAAGTGTCGGTCTATTAGAGGCGCACGGAACGGGAACGGGAGCTGGTGATCCCACCGAATTTGCCTCCATGCAAATGGTCTTCGGCGCGGACAATCCCAAAAAACAACACATTGCCCTCGGGAGTGTCAAATCGCAAATTGGGCATACCAAAGCTGCCGCCGGTGCTGCCGGAATGATCAAGGCCATCCTAGCCCTTCACCACAAAGTATTGCCTCCCACCATCAATGTCGAACAACCCAATTCAAAATTCGACATCGAAAATTCTGCCATCTACATCAACACTCAAAGTCGTCCCTGGATCAAATGCGATGCGCCTCGTCGGGCCAGTGTAAGTGCTTTTGGTTTTGGCGGCATCAATGTCCACATTGCCATGGAGGAATACGCCGGACAACAAGCAGAAGACTACCGCCTCCACCAAGCCCATCATAGTATTTTACTCAAAGCTGCGGATGCCAATACTTTACTCCAAAGCTGTCAGAACGCTCTAGCGCAATTGCATTCCGAAGAGGCAGATACGGCTTTTTTAAATTTGATGAAAAGTAGTCAATCTTTCATGCCTACGCCGCAAGAAGCACGCCTGGGTTTTGTTTGTACAGATCTAGACCACTGCATCGAATTGCTGGACCTAAGTATCAAAAATTTAGAAAAGCAATCCACAGCTTGGAGTCATCCCAAAGGTGTTTATTTTCGTCCACATGGTTTGGGCAATGATACTAAGGTTGTTGCGCTTTTTTCTGGCCAAGGGTCACAATACGTTGGTATGGGCAAAGAAGCTACCAATGCTTTTCCACACTTGCTCGAAAGTTTCCAACAGTGTGACACCCTTTTTACTACCAATGGACAAACTCCGCTTTCGCAAATTGTTTTTCCCAAGCCAGTCTTCAATAAAGAAGCAGCAAAAGCACAGCTGCATCAACTCACCCAGACGCAGCACGCTCAACCTGCCATTGGAACGTTGAGTATGGGATTGTACAAAACCTTCCAGGCCGCAGGATTCAAAGCAGATATGACTGCTGGACATTCCTTCGGTGAATTGACCGCACTCTGGGCAGCTGGCGTCTATGATGAAGCCACTTTCTTTGCCCTGGCCAAAGCGAGAGGTGCCGCCATGGCGACGCAAAAACCAGGTGCTGATGCCGGAAGCATGTTGGCCGTCAAGGCTCCGGTTGAAAAAGTAGAAGAAGAAATAAAAGCACTGAACGGCGTTCACGTTGCCAATATCAATTCTACTTCTCAAGTAGTCTTGGGTGGCAGCACTCCTGCCATTCAACAAGCACAAAATACCTTAAAGGAAAAGGGATACAAAGTAGTAGCATTGCCCGTTTCGGCTGCTTTCCACACTGCTTTTGTCGAGCACGCTCAACAACCTTTTGCCGAATTTATTGCTACCCAAAAATTCAAGGCAGCAAAAATCCCTGTATACTCCAATACTACCGCATCGACCTATCCGAAAACACCCGCTGCGATCAAACGCAACTTACAAAACCAAATCCTCAATCCAGTCCGCTTTAAAAATGAAGTGGAAAAAATTTACCAGGATGGTGGACGGGTTTTCGTCGAGTTTGGTCCCAAAGGAGTACTAACGGCTCTGGTCAAAGACATCCTCAAAGGCCAAGGCTTTGAAGCCATCGCGGTAAATGCCAATGCCAAGAAAGATAGTGATTTGCAATTGCGACAAGCCTTCGTACAAATGCAAGTACTCGGACTTTCTTTGAGTAATATTGATCCATTCAAGCGGGCGGTCAAAAAACCACAGGCCAAGACCAAGCTCAATGTAAAACTCAGTGGCAACAACTACGTTAGCCCCGCTACGCAAAAAGCCTATACCGAAGTGATGAATAATGGCTTCCAAGTCAAAAGTGCAGGCCAAGGCAGCATTAGGGAAGTTGAAAAAATAGTTGAAGTCGAAAAGATCGTAGAGGTCGAAAAAATAGTTGAAGTTCCAACCCATTTCCATCAAAATCAGGAAGAAGAAACCATGAGTCCAGAACAAATTAAATTGCTAAATGCCACGCTTGAGCATTTGAAAAACCATCAAAATAAAACCCTCGAATTGTTTGATCGTCTAATGAGCGAGCAACAGCAACAATCTCAAATGTTGCTCCAACTACTCAATCAACAATTGGGTGGCCAACAAAGTACCTCCAATGGTACTACTTCCAAGCAAAACGGAAGCACCACAAATGGTTTTGGTGGAAATGAAAATGGTAGTGTCACGCAAAAACTCGTGACTGCCGTCCCAACCATCACCAATGAGGTCTTAGATGTCCCCACCAAAACCGTGGTCAAAGAGGTAAAAGCTACGCCACAAACGGTGATCAGTAATCCCCCTTCTCCCAATGGAAGTGGACAAAAGATGGACACCAGTACCCTGGAAAATATTTTACTGACCGTCGTTAGTGAAAAAACGGGATACCCCACCGAAATGCTTGAACTCAGCATGGATATGGAAGCGGATCTAGGCATCGACTCCATCAAGAGAGTTGAAATCTTTGGCGCCATGACCGAACAACATCCCGAAGTATCTGGCATCAATCCACAGGAGCTCACCGAATTGAGAACACTGGGACAAATTGTAGATTATCTCGCCCAAAAGGGAGGCGTTAGTGCAGCCAATAATGCTCCAACAAACGGCATTACTACCATGGTGACTCCAGCACCAGCTATTCCAGTTAGTACCACACCCGTTGTACAAGAAAATGCGGGGATGGATACCAAAGCCTTGGAAAAAATTCTCCTAACTGTGGTCAGTGAAAAAACAGGATACCCCACCGAAATGCTTGAGCTCAATATGGATATGGAAGCCGATCTAGGCATCGACTCCATCAAAAGAGTTGAAATCTTTGGCGCCATGACCGAGCAATATCCCGAAGTATCTGGCATCAATCCACAAGAGTTGACCGAATTGAGAACGCTGGGACAAATCGTAGAGTACCTAGCACAGAAAGGAGGAGCAAGCGCAGCTACCAAAGCTACTGCCAATGGAACAGCGCCAAGCCCTAGCCCACCAGTAACCAACAGCCCAGCAGCAACGAATCCTCCGCTGGCCAACAATACGGGAATGGATACCGCGGCCTTGGAAAAAATTCTCCTAACCGTGGTCAGTGAAAAAACGGGGTACCCCACTGAAATGCTTGAACTCAATATGGATATGGAAGCCGACCTAGGCATCGACTCCATCAAAAGAGTTGAAATCTTTGGCGCCATGACCGAGCAATACCCAGAAGTATCTGGCATCAATCCACAAGAATTAACGGAGTTGAGAACGC
>JBCCSR010000111.1:0-9693 GCA_039199865.1 Bacteroidota bacterium | reverse complement strand
TTCTATTTTTGTTCTCGATGTAGTACAATTATTCTGTGCAAAAAAACGATCTGATGAAAACCCTAGCTATTCAACTCTGGTGTGCGCTGACAATACTATTAAGTCTTCAGTTAGATGCACAACCCCTAGAAATTAAATTAAACGATGCCATTCTCAGTCCCGGTCTTCGACCCGAACGGGTAAGTGGTCTACAATGGATTGCCGAGGCAGACGCCTGGTCGCTTTACACCCCCGATCGAAGGGCTTTATTGCGACAAAGCCTCGGTTCAACAAGCAAAGAAACCATTGCCAGCGTTGAGGAAGTAAATGCCGCTTGCCAATTAGAGCTGCAACGATTGCCTGGAATTACCTGGATGGAAGCCGACCGCTTCTACTTTCATTCTGGCGACGCTTATTATGCTTACGAAATCAAAACCAAAAAAGGCTATCGCTTGCTGAGTCATCCTACGAAGGCCGCCAATGCAGATTTTGTTGCCCGATACGACCGATTGGCCTACACGATCGACAACAGCCTTTTCATTGCCAAATCTGGAAATCCACAAATTGAAGTGGTCAACAATACAGATGCCAACGTCACTAGTGGCCAAGCGATCGCCCGTTATGAATTTGGCATTAGCAAAGGAACCTTCTGGTCTCCCCAGGGAAATTTCCTGGCTTTTTATGAAAAAGATGAAACGGACGTAGCCGATTATCCGCTTTTAGATATTACGACTACTCCCGGAACCTTGAAGGAAGTAAAGTATCCCATGGCGGGACAGAAAAGTGAATACGCCAAAGTTGGCATTTACAATCGGTCGAGCAAACAATTGACTTACCTCAAAGTCGAAGGCCCCAAAGATCAATACCTTACCAATTTGGCTTGGGACCCCTCCGAACAGTTTGTGTATCTCGCGGTAGTCAATCGAGATCAAAACAAAATGCAGCTCAATCAATACAATGCACAAACGGGAATGTTGGAAGCGACACTTTTCGAAGAAAGCCACGATAAGTATGTTGAACCCGAAAATCCGGTTTGGTTTCTTCCCAATAAGGCCGATGAATTTTTGTGGATGAGTGAGCGAGATGGCTTCATGCATGTCTATCATTACAATACCAAAGGACAGCTGATTGGCCAACTGACCAAAGGCAATTGGGTCGTGCTCAACATTTTGGGTTTGGACGACAGTGGAAAAAAGGTAATTGTCGAAGGAACCGATGAAACTGGACTCAATCGCTACGCTTATGCCATCGCCTTGGATGGTTCGTCACAGACCCAAATCAACACTGAGCCAGGAGTACACCGCTTTCGACTCAGTAGTAGTGGTAAGTACCTCATTGATCAATATTCCAATCTGAGTACCCCCAGTGTCATTAATGTAATTGACTTGGCGGGAAATATCCAACAAAACGTACTCACGGCTGCCAATCCGTTGGAAAAATACGCGGCACCCATCACCGAAATTCTTCAAGTCAATGCCGATAACGGGACACCAATGCACGCGCGCTTGATCAAGCCCAGTCATTTTTCCCCGGATCAAAAGTATCCGGTTTTGGTTTATGTTTATGGTGGACCACCTGCCCAACTGGTGAGCAAACGTTGGTTGGCAGGGGCACCTCTGTGGATGCATCATATGGCAGAGAAGGGCTATCTGATTTTTACGCTAGATAATCGGGGATCAGCCAACCGGGGGTTTGATTTTGAAAATGCCATCCATCGCCAATTGGGTACTTTGGAGATGCAAGATCAATTGGCAGGGGTGAGTTTCCTCAAATCTCTTCCCTTTGTGGATACGGATCGTATGGCGGTTCACGGTTGGAGTTATGGCGGTTTTATGACGACCTCTTTGATGCTGCGCCAACCGGGCGTTTTTAAAGTCGGTGTGGCCGGTGGAACAGTAACGGATTGGAAATTTTACGAAGTCATGTATGGAGAACGTTACATGGATCGACCCGAAGAAAACCAGGAGGGCTACGCGGCCAACAGTTTAATGAACTACACGAAAAAACTTGAGGGCGATTTGTTGTTGATTCACGGGACCGTAGATGATGTGGTGGTTATGCAGCACAGTTTGACTTTGGTTCAGCAATTTGTGAGAGATGGTATTCTGGTCGATTTTATGCCTTATCCCATGCATCCTCACAATGTGAGAGGAAAAGATCGGGTTCACCTCATGAATAAGGTGCTGACCTACATTGAAGATAAACTGAACTAATCGCGTTGAACCCACTATTTCAATAGCGATTGCCACAGGTAAAAAGTGGCATAGGCTCGCCAACCGCTCCAATTTTCTGCCCATCGGTGGATTTCCTCAAGGGTCGGTTTGCGGGCCATTTTTAATTGTGCTTTCAAGGCATTGTGCAGGCCCGCATCTTCCACCGGAAAAGCATCGGGATAGTGGAGGCATTTCATGATTACATAGTTGGCCGTCCAGTTGCCAATTCCTCTGATGGCCATGAGTTTTTTCTTAGCGGATTCAAAATCCATTTGACTTAGGTCCTCCTTGTTTAGAGCATCCTCTTCCATGAGTTTTGCTAAATCGATTAAGTACTCTGCTTTTCTTTGTGAAAACTGTAAAGGACGAAGATCCGAGGGAGACAGTAATGCAATGGTCTTGGCCGTTGGAAATAAATAATAAGGCTGTTTGGGATACTCGATTGACTGCCCGTAGCCTTCGACCAATTTCCGTTTGAGGCTGTAAGCAAAATTCAAATTGATTTGTTGGCCGATAATGGCCCAAGCTAGGGCTTCAAACAAATCGGGAATCCCAATGAGCCGCAAACCATAAAACTGCCGAACGAGAGGAGCAAGAATTTTATCTTTTTCTCCCAGCGCATAAAAAGGACCAAGGTCCCGATCCAAATCCAACCAATCGGATACATATTTTTTAGAAATTGCAATGTTGTTGCGGTTGGTTTTCCCAAGGGGAACTGCAGCTTTAATTGTCCCTCTGCCCCCATCCGAATGAACACAAGGTGCAAGTCGTGATCGACTTTCAAACATTTACTAATGATTCCATCGTGGGTGTAATGCAAGCACTCCTTGGGGGATCGAGCCAAAAAGCGGTAGCATTGTTGAAAGTCAAATTCCGGTGGCGTCCTTAGATCATCTTCTTGCATGGGAAAAGTTTTACTTGAGCAAATGACGGCTTCGCAAAGTAAGCATCTTCTCCATTAGACTAAATATCTTTCTTGTATGATTTTCATGTGATGGAGCTCATGCCCCGCAATGACGTAGGCCAAAGCCAATGGAGAAAACGGACTATTGCTAGCTGTGCCAATATTGAGCATCGCAGCTTCATCGAGACTTTCAAAGAGCGCTAAGCTGGCAGCTCGAACGGCTTGATATTCTCTCAGGACAGACGCTACCGAGCGTTGCGATGCTCTCGCTCCAATCACGTAGTCGTCCTGTTCGAATCCAGGGAGTGGCGTTTGGTCATGTCTGGCAAAACGCAGGGCGCGGTAGGCAAAAACACGCTCGGTATCGATCAGGTGAATCATCACTTCCTTGATGGTCCACTTGTTGGGGGCGTAAGCCCATTCCCATTTGTCACCGGGAAGATCTTGGGCAAATTGTAAGGTATTTGCTTTTTGTTCGAGCAGTGCCTTCAGGATATCATTGCCTTCTACTTGATCAATGTATCTTTTGAAGTAGCTGCTGGATGCTTGCGTGGTTGGTCTTTGTAGTAAACTAGTCATGATCAATTTTTTTTGCGCTTGATGAAGTGGTACGTTAGTGGTAATGCTATTTTTGGATAGACAAATTTAAAACACTTTGCGAGATTGGAATGTCTTTTGGCAAAACTTCATCGGGGATAGGGTCGCCATAAGTGGTATGCATGGGAATGACTCCTGCCCAAATCGGCAAATCATAGTCCGCTTTTTCATCGGAGGGCCCACCCTTACGAATTTTAGCGGAAGCTTCTTCAATATCGATGGCGAGTACCGAAGTAGCCTTGAGTTCTTTGGCATTTGGTGGACGACTTTCCTCCCAACGCCCCTTTAAAATTTGATCCGAAATGAGGGCCAAGGCATGGTCTTTTTCGGAACCTTCAACGACTTTGGCTTTTCCAAAAATGACTGCCGAACGGTAGTTCATGGAATGATGAAAAGTAGAGCGAGCCAGCACAATTCCATCAATGTGGGTGACGGTCAAACAAATGGGTATTTCTTTTTGTGCATGCATCAGCATTCTACTCTTCGTAGCTCCGTGAATGTAAATGCGATCTGCTTGTCGGCCATAAGCAGTAGGAATGACGAAGGGCTGGCCATTGGGCATGACAAAACCGATGTGGCAAACAAAACCTGCATCTAATACCTCGTAAATAGTGGCTTTGTCGTAATGTCCGTTTTTCGGGACACGTTTGATTTTGTTTCTTTGACTTTGCTCGAATTGATTCATGGATCAAAGGGTTGAATGATTTAAAAATGGAACGCTTTCTCCTGAAATGGACATCAGCTAAGAAAAATCTATCAATTGGTCATTGTTGATGACATACCATCTCCGGTAAAGCTACACTGGGTTGAGGGGACGAACAGAGGAAAGCAAGAAAAATGGGATCATTTCAATCTCGCTCGGCTATGACATACAAGTAGTCTCCTTCCGTATTTTTATATTGTTGTTGAACCGTTTCAATATATCCTGAGGCAAGATCCTGAGTCAGTTGTCCCAAACCTCGGTTGACCTCTTCCTGATGAGCCAAATCTGCAAAAGAGGAAATGCCTGCCCTCACTTTTGGATCGAGATATAGTGCTGGCCGGTCTTTTCCGGCATAGAGAAATAGATCGATTTGACTTGGTCGAATCAAATATTTTTCCTGACGAATATTTTTAAAACCCACCGCTTTGAGATGGGCGAGCACCTGCTTAATCTCAGGCATTTGCTCAATGGATTGAGCGAGCATTTTAGGAAAATAATGACAGAGCCAATAGCCTTTCATCTGTACGGGGCTAGCCGTGAATATCACGAGTTGCCCTTGCGTTTTGATGACTCGATACAACTCTCGAAAACCCTGCTGCAAATCGGTCCAATGATGGATAGTCAAGCTAGCAATTGCTCCCTCTACCACTTGATCTCCCAAGGGAATGGCTTCTGCCTTTCCTTGTTTCCATGCTATCCTTGAAGATTTTTTCCGAGCCACGTCCAACATTTTTTGTGCAGGCTCTACCCCGATGAAGGAGATGCCCGCTTGCGCTAAAGCAATGGTATAATTACCCGTTCCACAACCAATGTCCAGGTATTGTCCATGAGACTCCACTTGGAGATGGAACAACAAACGTTGGCTTAAATAGGGATCGGCTTTCCTACTGTAATTGTAGTCGGAACCGATACGGTCGTATTTTTCAATCATTGGTTTAAATGATAAATGCAGAGGAAAGGTAAAGACTTTCTGGACTACTTTGTGCAGCCAATTTTTTATTTAACAGTAGTCCAGTTTCAAACAGTCGCCCCACTAATTTACATTGTGGTATGGTACAATTATTGTCTTTTTTAGATGGCTACAAGTGAATGCTTGGATCGCTATAGCATTCTATTGGTCGCCCTACATCTATTGACTTACTGTGCCAACTGGGCGCTCGTCGGATGAACAAGCGGGAGAAAGACAGGGGGACCATTGAATAATTAGCGACTACAGTTTAAGTAAAAACACAAGGACATGTCCCACCCATTTCGATCGAATTACTACACTCTAGTGTTTCTAACCTACTGGATTTGCTATCTGACATTGAGCGACAATGGATTGTTGCTCAACGAGGTGGCGGTTGCGGAGCACCTTGATTTCCCTGTAGAATATCAAGACTTGGCGGCTTCTCTCGAAATCAATAAACTCATTTCTAATGCTACTCCACCCACCGGTGAGACTTTTACGTATACGATCCAATACCGTTGTGCCAGTACGACGGATGACTGTGAGGGAGTCGTCATTACCGACCCTTTGCCATCCGAAATTGAATTTGTGTCACTGGTGGGTTCTCCCCACACAATTAATGAAGTATATGACTCAGGTTCACGTACCGTGACTTTTACTTTTCAAAATACGCTGACAGCAGGGTCCATTGGCGAAGTCCAAATTGTAGCCAGATTTCCAAATGGAGTGACTCCTAATAATACGACTGCGCTAAATACGGCCACCATTTCGGCTACGAATGCTCCCAGTGAATCTGCTTCCGTATCCGCAACAGCTTATGCCAGTGCCAAAATTGACTTTGAAAAATATCGGTCAGCAGGTGGAGCGGGTGGAGGAGTCATGACTTATGGATTCAGAGTGTGTAACATCGGCGTTAGTCCACCAGTCATGGACAGTACCCTCAATCTGGAAAGCATTTATATTATCGATACCTTGCCTACTGGCTCGATATTATTAGAGGAGGACCTCAACGGAGGAGCGATTATTAATTATGATCCCGTTGAAAATATCATTCAATTTTCGGTAATCGATTTGACACCCGGACAATGTGTTTATCCTCGACTTTCTTTATCTCTTCCAGATCCACCCTATGCCAGTGGCGTGAATGTGACAAATATTGGTTACTTGAGTACGACGCCGGTGGGAGAAAGCGAGCAAACATTATCCAGTACTTTGACGAGTAACCTAAGAACGCCCCGTCCTGCTTTATATGGCCCTGATAAAATTGCTTCTCACACCTCTCGCATTCAGGGGGAATATGGATCGTACCAACTGGATTTTGAGATCAACGGGACGGAAATGCTCAATGATTTTTGCATGGTGGATACCATTCCCTCGGGGATGGAAATCACGGAAATTTCACACGGCGCCTACTATTATGGGGGAGTCCGTGGAGGAGACAATATTGTTACCATTGCCTACACCACTAATTTGAATGGTCCTACCGTCATTACGGGTTCTCCATTTAGTCGATATTTGGGAAGTTCTCAAACCATCGATGTTGAAAATGATTTGGGATTAACCATTGGTGGGCCCGAATACATTACATCAATAGCTTGGTGCTATGGCAATAGTCCGGCTGGCTTTGGTTTGTACGATAATGTAAGGCTGTTTTATCAAATCCGTTTGGATGCTAGCCCCGGGACAGTCACCAACTGTGTTGAATTTACAACGACTACGCCCGGAGCGACTCTGGAGGAAGATTGTAAAGATTTGACGATTGTTCAAAACACCAATGGTGCGATTGCGAGTCCGAGAAAAATCGATTACAACAACACCGCGGCAGATTATTACAATCCCGGCGATACCATTACTTTTCAGATCAGAGCAATGAACGATGCTGCCGCTGGCGCACCTCTCGTCGATCCTGAATTATTGGATTTGTTGCCTGCCGATTTAAGCTATGTACCGGGTTCTTGGTCGATCCCCGGGTGGTCTTCAACTTTTAGTACCAGTCCGATCTTCAGTGTTGTTGACAATTTCAACGGATCGGGTCGAACCTTATTGACTTGGTCTTGGTCCGGGGCATCCTCTACTCAAGTCCAACCCAATGAAGAAACCAACATTATATTTCAAGCCGTTATTGATGAAGAAGCTCCAGCAGGTTATCAAGTGATTGAGAACCGGGTGTATCAGTTAGGAGGTGGAGTTACTGATTGTTACCAAAGCCAAGGAACGGATAATTTTGATCTGAATGGCAATGGCAATACCACTGAATTGCTTTGTTATGGCCCCGCATTTATTAATATCAACGGTACCGTTTCATTGGAGTCCGAAAAGCTAGTGAAAGGTCAACTGGATACGATCTATAGCAAATACCCGGATGTGGCGACATCGGTACCGGGTGGGGTAGCGGATTATATTTTGGAAATTCGCAACCGAGGTAATCTAGCGGTTGATAGCATTACCATCATCGATATCTTACCTCAAACGGGTGATATTGGCGTCATTGATACTTCTCCTAGAAACTCGCGTTGGCGACCCAATTTGGTCGGTACCGTGAGCACTCCGCCGGGCGTAACGGTATTTTACAGTACGGAATCCAATCCATGTCGAGCGGCAGAGGGCTTCATTGCCAGCGGTCCGAGTGGGTGCGCAACGCCCAATTGGTCAACGACTCCACCTACAGATTTGACTACGGTCCAATCGCTGAAGTTTGAATTTGGAAGTACAGTGCTTAATCCGGAGGATACCTTACAATTGTCTTGGCCCATGCGAGCACCGGTCAACGTCTTTTCGACGATTGGTGCGCCTCCCGATTCGGTAGCTTGGAACTCTTTTGGTTACCTGGGAAGAAGAACGGATAACCTACAGTACACCCTACCTGCAGAACCACTCAAGGTTGGTATTGCTGTAGATGATTTGGTCACCAATGTTTATGGAGATTATGCCTGGGAAGACAGTGATCAAGACGGCATCCAAGATATTTCTGAAGTTGGAATAAACGGTGTTCGGGTAGAGCTTTTCAAAGACAATGGAGATGGCTTGACCAATCCGGCGGTTGATACTTTTGTCAATTTTACCTTGACGGCAAATGGAGGCTTCTACCTTTTTCCCGGCCTACCAGATGGCGATTATTACGCGGTATTTTACAAACCTTCTAGCATGTTGTTTAGCCCGGCTGATCAAGGAGGAGACGATGCATTAGATTCGGATGGAACCGTGGGGACTTGGAATGGTTTTGACGTAGCGTATACGGCCATTACCAACTTATCTGCTTTAGAATATGACTTGGATTGGGACTTGGGTTTGTATCCCTCAACGAATGGAGCCGTGGGAGATTATGTCTGGCACGACGTCAACAATAATGGGGTACAAGATGAAGCACCCTCCGATGGGATCAATGGAGTGGTTGTCGAAATTTACCAGATCTCTTCGCCCACAACGCCCTACGCAACTGAGGTGACGAGCAATGATGTCAATGGAAATCCGGGCTTTTATTTATTTGATGAATTACCACCAGATAATTATTTTATCCTCTTTGTATTGCCGAGTAGCACTACTTTTACCACTTCGGGGAGCCTTGGTTCGAGTGATCCCAATGATTCAGATGCCAATTCAACTTTTGGGAATACAGAGATCATTACGGTGCTCGCTGCCAGCTATGACAACTCTTGGGATGCTGGCTTGATTCTTTCGGGAGTAGAAGATTGTAGCAATGGAATTGATGATGATGGAGACGGCTTGATCGATAGCGAAGATCCAGATTGTTGTAGTGCTAGCGCTCCAACTCTGGCGAAATAGTTCTTTTATTTTCTGTCAAAACAGTGGAAAACAGCGGATGTGAAGTCCGTGTACGGTATCAACACCTTTAGACGCCAGCAATGATTGACGTTTTGGAGGGCGAACCATAGATTTGTGGTCATTCGTTCACCAAAATTTATCATTGAACATGAAAAGAAATCCACATCGCCTCATCGTGCTGGTAGGGAGTCTTTGTCTGCTATGCCTTTCCTCAGTACACGGACAGTCCACTTCCCAATCTATGGCCTTTAAGAAAGGAGAAGTCTTGGATATTTTGCTTTTGAGTCAAAATCCTGATACAGAGCTAGCATTAAAATCTTATTTCCAAACGGCCTTTCCAGTAGCCCAACGCATGTCTTATCAACCCTTGCCGGGATTTAAAATAAAAGCCCACAATCAGGGAAATCATCGCCCCCAGAGTTTAATTCTGGGAAAGTGGTCAGATCTGGAACAACGGGAAGCTTTTTTGAGTCAAATTGTAGAAGAAGTCCCCGATTTTCACCAAAGAAGAAAAACGATTTGGTCTTATTTCGGCTTGAGTTATTTCGAAATTCAAAAGGATTTG
>JBCCSR010000110.1:0-9707 GCA_039199865.1 Bacteroidota bacterium | reverse complement strand
TTTTGTGCGTTTTCAAAATTGCTGTTGAGTTCGCCGTATCGATTATTGGCTGTTTCCAATTCTTTTTGACTGTTTTCGAATTGTCCCATCAATAGCAGATATTTACTATCCCAGTTACTGATGGTGGTTTGGTGCGCTTCTTTTTCTTTTTCAAGCGCCAAATTCAAGGTACTGTATTTTTCGTCTAGATGGGCTGTAGCCGCTTTCTGATCGTTTAGCTGACCGAGCAGTAGCCCGTATTTGGCATCCCAATCGGCAATGGCCGTTTCTTTATCCTTTAGCAGAACATGGTACTTGCTATCCCAGTCGCTGATGGAGGCTGCGGATTCATTTTTGTAAGAATCGAAAGAAAGCATTAAATCATTCTTTTCGGTACTGATGGTGTTGAAGTTGCTTTGTAAAGCAGCGTATTTGGTACTTGCGTCCGCCAATTTGACTTCGCGATCTTTACTGACTTGATCCAATTCCGTTTCCAAGCCTTTTTTGTCGCCTTCTAGGCTGACAATGGTTGCTTCTCCATTTTTGAATTTGGCCAGCAAATCATCATACTTACTTTGGAGTCCCTTCAAATCGGTGTTGAGTCCATTAATTTGTTCCGTACTGCTGGTTTTGTAATTGCTAAATTCGGTGTTGATGAGGCCATGTTGATCGGTCAACGCATTGAAGTTGTTGTCTAGGCCCTCGTATTTGCTTTTCCACTCGCTGAGTGAATTGTCTAGGTGATTGTATTTGCCTTGGAGGATATTCCTGCTTTTGACAGAGGAATCGTATTCTCCCTTCCATTTTTGGTGATGTTGTGTTTCGGTCTCCAAGGCCTGGGTCAATTCTTCGATTTGCTTTCTTCTCGCGTACCATCCAAAGAGTCCTCCGAGGAGAATACCGCCTAGTCCGACGATAATGGGTAATATAGAACAGAACATAATAGTTGAACGTTTTTGATGATTTGACAATGGATTTATTTGATGCTGACTTCTGTACGTCGATTTTGCTGTCGACCTTCTGGCGTGTCATTGGTGGCGATGGGGGCATCAGCACCTTTGAATGCGGTTTGGATCCGTTGAGCAGCGATGCCATTTCTGACCAGATAGTCGCGAACGAATTCTGCTCTTTTTCTACTGAGGCGTTGATTGAGTGAGACTTCCCCACGGTTGTCTGCATGGCCAACGGCATTGACCTTTCTTCCGGGTTTATTTTCCAAGTAGTAAATGAGATCGGCAAAGTATTGCTTTTGCGCAGCGCTCAAATTGATGGTTTCTGCATTGGTATCGAAGCGTAAGATCAATGGATTGGCTCGGAGTCGTTTTTCTACCTCTGCCAAACGATTACCGGATGGTTCTTCTGTTTCGAGGAAATAGTAGTTAGCGGGCCCAATGACTTCGTCGTCGGCAAACACCAGATCGGTTTTTTCCTCTGCTTCAATTTTGATTTGTGTAGCGGCTACTCCTAGTCCCACCAATAAACTTTTGATATTGTTGGCTCTGCCGAGCCCGAGGTTGGGCAATGCACTGCTGTTGTTTTCCTTGCTATCGTAAAGTCCTACGATGCGGAGCGAGCGATTGGGATTTTTCTTCAGATACGCTGCGGTTTGGGCCATTTGTGTGTTCAGTTTCTGCGAGATCGGCTTTTTGTATTCAAAACCAGACCGAGCAAATACAAAATTATCATCGACATTGGCGGTAAAAGCGGTAGCATCTTTGATGGCCAAATATCTGGAAGATTCGATTGTACCAAGTTCAAAATCAACTCCTCCGTAGAATTGTCCATCATGGATTTCTGCTGCCTTTTTCAAACGATCTCCGGTCAGCAATTGAGCGGCTGGAACACCCAAGCCTATCATGTACTGTTTCATGTGGTCGGCTCGAGCCAAACCTAGGTTGTCAAATTGACTGTCATTTTGTTCATCTGAATCATACCAACCGGTCAGCAATAGACTTTTATTTGGATCAGCTTTGAGATCTTCAGCCAAGCGATTAAGCATTGTTTTTACATCGTCTGAAATAGTGGCGGTAGCGCCAGAAAGGCCAAACAGAAGATTTTGTTGGCTGGTATACAGGAGATTGGATTGGCCATCGGTGATACTCAGCGGAGGGACACTGAGTGCGTTTCCACAACAGCCCATTGTTTGGTACAAATAAGTGCCACCACCAATCCAGAGCAGAGCTGCCAGGATCAATAGGGGGATCGGGTTTCTCAACATGTTTGATGTAGGTTTAAATGATAGTGAATAGGGGGTCTTGACGAGGAATTGGCTTTACCCAAAGGCGTTCAAGACTCCTTTTTTGTTCGATATGGAGCTTAGATTAAAGTCGAATAGTCAATTGGGACAGGAATTTGGGGGCTCTGTAAATTGAGACCGGAAGAGTGGTAGAAAGTCACAACCTTCACTTAGGTTTTCTCTTACTACTTGTTGTTTTCTCATGTCCGTATGCTGCCCTGAAAATAATACTATTTTTTTAAAAATTACTAAGTAAAAATTCGAAGAAGTTAACCATTTAATTTGGCTTTGCTAAGCCATAAAATTGAGTATTTGACCCTGGGATTTATTCTAAAAGGTAGGCTAAACTTTGGGGGAGCTTGTTTCGGTAGAGACAAAATGAAATTTCGGTGGATCTAAAAAAAGAAATGCTGGACTGGCTAGTCGGTAAAGCGTTAAACATTTCGGCCAAAATTACATTACTATAGGAGTATGGAAAATTTAATAGAACAACCTGTCGCTATTCACCAAAAAGTGAAGGACCTACTCGCTAGCCTGTCTAAGGGACTTTACGAGCGACAAGAACCAGTATATCTTGCTTTGTTGAGTATTGTGGCGGGAGAAAGTGTTTTTTTACTTGGTCCTCCGGGAGTAGGAAAAAGTTTGATTGCCAGAAGATTAAAATACGTTTTTCAAGATGGGGTTTCTTTCGAATATTTGATGAGTAAGTTTAGTACTCCGGACGAGATTTTTGGACCGATTTCCATCAAAAAATTGAAGGAGGAGGACAAATACGAAAGATTGACGGAACGCTACATGCCGGGAGCCAATATTGTTTTTCTGGATGAGATATGGAAAGCAGGACCAGCGATCCAAAATGCTTTGCTGACCATTTTGAACGAAAAAATTTACCGGAATGGTGATGAAGACATGAAAGTGAACATTCGAGGCATCATCACTGCCTCCAATGAGTTGCCCCCCAATAATGCCAACTTAGCTCCAATTTGGGACCGCTTTTTACTTCGTTTGGAACTCGGAAATATCAAAAAATTCAGCAATTTTTTGACGATGATTACCGATACGGCTGATGTTTACAAAGACAATATTCCCCCAGGACTTAAGTTGACAAACGAGGAACTCGATCAATGGAGCAAACAGATTGATCAAGTAGTGGTAGGCCCCGAAGTACTGAATACCATTCAAGTGGTTAAAATCAAATTGGAAGAGCACAATATTCGAGTGGGTCAAGCGGGCGATCCCATCATTGTCCACGATCGACGCTGGAAAAAAATGATTCGCTTGATGAGAACCTCCGCCTTCCTCAATGGACGGACCAAAGTGGATTTGATGGACTGTTTTTTGATGCGGCATTGTCTGTGGGGAAAGCCTGGACAAAAACAAAAGATTCAGGATATCCTCACCGAGGCCATTGCCAAGCATGGTTATACCATGGCTGTTAATTTATCTACGCTCAAGAAAGAGGTCAAAGCCTTTGAGGAAGAGGTGGAAAAAGAAATTCGCATTCCTCACGTCATCTCCACAGAACAACTTTTGCCCATCTACGATGAGTATTTTCAGTTGGAGAAAATGGATGACAAGTTCAAAGGTGTTTTGGTGAAGATCAAACAATACCGGGAGCTGATGATTGACGATCCGCAGGTCACTAATTTTTATGATAAAGAAAAAAATCTGGTCAACAGAATTCGGGCCGCAAAGGGGGCAAAGGAAAATACCATCGAAGTGTATCACGATTCCATGAAGCGGGTTTATCGTTTGGAAACCAGAATGATTGACCATACCGAAATGTTGAGCAAAAAGCCCCACAAAATTGTCCAGCAATTCTGGGATGAACGACACCAACAACTCAACACTTTTATCGGCCAACAGCTCAAGAATATGGAAGAAAATCGTCCAGTTGAAATGGATCTGCTGGATCAGAACTTGTTTGTCGATACCGAATTTTCCGAAGTTGTCAAACGAAACTTCGAAGAGGTGGCCGACCATCTCAAACAATTGCAATTGAGTTTGGAGAAGTTACAATTTGCCTACACCAACATCTAGGAAGTACAAGTGGCGATCAACGACATAGAAAAGGAGTTAGAACAAGAGTTCAATCGATTTATAGAATTCGGACAGTTGCTGGACAAGCAGATGCGAACTTATATTGTCCAATACATCCAAAATAAGTTCAATCCCAAACAACATGTCATTCCCGAACTCAATGAACAGTAATTCGAATATTTTCAGAAAGCCCTGGATCGTATTTTCCTTATTGAGGGCCTTCTAGAAATTACACATTACAATCAAGGCTTGAAAAAACAAGTCATTCTGGATGTGCTGTACTGGCTGAGAAAAGCTTATCAAAAGTCGAAAACAAAAAAGCCCTACGAGGATGAACAGATGCGCTTGGAAAGTTGGGCCATTACTCCCTTAACTATTTTCTTTAAACGTTGGACGACCTTGCCCGAGTACTTGAATACACAGTACGATCGTTCGGAGTTGGATTACTATTTTTTCAAAGAAAAATTCAAGGAACTCATTCCTCTGAAAGAAGGGACGCCCATCAGTGAGGAAGATCAGGCGAGAATTGAAGTATTGTTTAAAGATTTATTGGCACAATGGGATGCTTTGCTCTATGCCAAGATTTTGGCTTTTCAGTTTTCTAAGTTTGATGAAGAACAGGAAAACTTTCTGGATTTCATTAATAAAAAAGTATTGGAGTACAACAAGATTCGCTATTTTGTCAATCCCATTACTGATTATCTGGGCTGGGACATGTCTCGCAAATTGTGGAAAGAAACTTCTTTTGAATTGCTCTATCATTACGATGATTTGTTGAAGAACGAACAGTCGATCAAGGAACTGGCTGACCTATTGGGCAATATGCGAGAAGCAGAGATCGAGATTGAAGAAGAAGAATTCGAAAAGACCATTATTCGAAAAGAATGGGTTTTAGACGAAACGATTAAGTCGGAAATTGTTGGAGTAAGAGAAAGTGATGACCTGACCCACATGATCAGCTCCGAAGCAAGTCTATTAAGTGATGCGCAAACGGAGTTGTTGTTCCTCAAGAAATATGCGGACAAAAAATTAATGACTTTCCGCTATGAAGACAAGAAGTTGGTGACCAGTGAAGATCACTACAAAGAGATCAACCAAAGGGTCAATCAAAAAGAAAAAGGACCGTTCATCATTTGTGTGGATACCAGTGAAAGCATGCATGGTCGACCTGAGCAAATTGCCAAGGTGCTCACTTTGGGCATTTTGAAGATGGCCATGAATCAAGATCGCAAGGCGTATTTAATCAACTTTTCCAGTGGAATACAGACCCTTGATTTGCACGATATTGCCAACAGCATTGACGACATTGCTGCTTTCCTGAAGATGTCATTTTATGGGGGAACGGATGCTACCCTCGCCCTGTACGAGGCCATTAGACAACTTGGAACCAATGATTATGAAGACGCAGATATTTTGATGGTATCGGACTTTATCATGTCGAAGATGGACTCTGATGTATTGACCCAGATGCGGTATCATCAACAAAATAAAAATACCCAGTTCCACTGCCTCATGCTGGGGGATCAAGCCAACGAAAATGTCTTGGCCGTTTTTGATACCAATTGGGTGTACGACCCAAAAGACAAGGGGATCATCCGAGCCTTGACCAAAGGTTTTCAATCCATCAAAGAACGCTATTAAACCCCTCTTAGCTTTTGCCTTAATGGCCAAGCCCTTCCTTAAAGTTTTGTGAAATTTCTTTTGAAATAGACAAATTCATCACATTCTTATTAATATTGGTTATTCGTCTTGTTCACGAATAGTAAATCGTCACATGAAAACATCTTTTTCCTTCCTACTCGAGCTATTTTTTAGTCTCTATCTATCTGGAGTGTCAGACAGACATTCCAAGTATGAATTTCAAAATGAGCTTTGTTCGAAGAAAAAGGCTAAATGCTATCGACTCCATTCTTATTGATGAACAAGCCCATTGATCGGATTACTCTCTGGATATGACCAACATGACTGAGGAGCAACAAAAAGAACTATTAGAACGCCTTCGCTCGAATGATCGGGATGCCCTTCAATTGCTTTTCCGTAACTATTACCCTGCCATTTGCCGAAGTATTTATCGTTATCACAAAGATCCTCAGGTGGTTGAAGATATTGCACAAGACCTTTTTCTCAAAATTTGGGAAAAGCGGCATCGCATCCAAATCAAGAGTTCTTTACAAGCTTACTTGCATCGAATGGCGGTCAATGAATCGATTGATTATTTGAGAAAGATCAAACGTTTGGAACAAAAAAAATCGATGCCACAAGCGATGGCAGTTAGTACCATGCCCAGTGCTGAAGAGGAGTATTTAGGCTTGGAATTACAAGAACGCATTAATGCTTGTATCAATGCATTGCCTCCTCGCTGTCAATTGATTTTTAAGCTGAGCCGTTACGAAGAAATGACTTACAAGCAAATTGCGGAACAGCTCGAAATTTCCGTTAAAACGGTAGAAAATCAAATGGGGAAGGCCCTGAAAATACTGAGAGGTCAATTGCAATAAGTCATGGCCATTAACTTTTGTGCAATGATACCGATTTCTAAAATTGGACAGGATGAGGGACTAGGAGCAGACTTTGAGGAATTTTGGGCAAATTTTTAAAAAAATATTCGGCAGATAGGGGTAAGCATAGAATACTATCGTCAATAAGAACAGAAAGGAGTTCAAATGAAAGATGATGCACATCATATGAAGCAGATTGCCCGTTTTTTGGCTGGAGAGATGATGCCCAAAGAACGGGAATCTTTCAAAGACTGGTTGGGGGAAGACCCCCTCAATCAGAAGCTCTTTGAAGAGTCACAGCAGATTTGGACACTTACCCAAACGCCGCCAGAAGAGGATCTGCCCCTGGACCTGGATCAGTCTTGGCAAAGAATCGAAACGAATTTGCCAGAGAAAGAAGCAGAATCCATCCAGCAAATTTCAGTCAAATCTCCTTGGAATATCAGACGACTTTCTCAAATAGCAGCTGTCTTTCTAATTGGAATAGCAGCATTGCTTTGGTGGCAGCAGCCTCTGGTAATAGAGGAAACATTAAGCATTCATACCCAAGCTGGAGAGAAAAAGGAGTGGCAGTTACCCGATGGAAGTAAGGTATGGCTCAACGAAAATACCCGCATTGAATATGCTGCTTCTTTTCAACCTCGGACCCTAAAGTTAGAAGGAGAAGCCTTTTTTGAGGTGGTCAGAAAGGAAACACTTGATTTTGTGATTGAAAGTGGAAATACGCAGACGAGCGTGTTGGGTACTTCTTTTAATCTTCGGGCTTACCCCGAGGAAGAAAGAGTCGAGTTGCTGGTCAATAGTGGAAAGGTAGCTTTCGGGAATATTGAAAAAACCGGAGAGGCTCTGGTTTTGGAAAAAGGGAGTGTGGGTGTTTTTGATCGACCCAGTCAAACGCTTCAACGCCTTGCGACGAAAGATGCCAATGCCATGGCCTGGAAAACGGAAATCTTGGAATTTGAAAACACCCCGCTGACCACCGTGGTGCCCATTTTAGAACGCTACTTCGGAACCGAAATCCAAGCCTCGAATCCCAATATTATGAACTGTCATTTGACGGGAAAATATACTCAGCCCAATATGGAGCAGATGCTTATGGTGTTGAGCTTTAACCTCAACTTAGAAGTCGAGACGCAGGATAAAGGATATGTATTGAAAGGGGCTGGATGTGAATCAGATTGATCCATTTTGTTGGGGCAAAAAGCGATTGCTCAAAAAACGGTACTAATGAAACGAATGTTACACCTTCTGTTGTATTTATGCCCTTGTTGGCTAAGTGGACAGACCTTTGCTTTGGAACAAAAGGTAACCTTCGAGTATATCAATTATGCCCTGGAAGAAGTACTGGAGGATTTATCGAAGAATTATCGCATCTACTTTTCTTACAGTAAAGATTTTGTTGCCATCGATCGAGAAGTCAGTTGGAAGGCAAGAAACAAACCACTGGGAAAAGCGATTCAGCAACTTTTTAGTGGTTTGGGTATCGAACATAAAGTGATTGGGAATCAGATTTTGCTCAAGCAAGGACTCAAGGTTAATCCACCTCCGGCAAAACGTTTGGTGCCCAAGCAAAGGAAGAAACAAAACGAAAAATACGGACAACAAGAACTGGAGTCCAAAAAGTTGGATCTCCCGGAACCTCTAACTTTAAAAAGTTACGGAATGAATGGGGTAGCGCCACCAGATGCCGATTACCTAACCGTTGCTCAAGCTGGTTTTATCCTTCCTCCAAAGCGATCTGAACCTTTGAAGTCTTTGGACGACACGCGCATCGTTCAGGTGTCTTTGTTTCCAAGCATAGGGACCAACCTCGATAAAAGTGATGAGATTACTAACAATATGTCGGTCAATATTTTTTGGGGCAACAATGGTGGGGTCAATGGCTTGGAAGTTGGTGGGTTTATCAATACGGTTGAAGAAGATGTCAAGGGCGTCCAAATTGCGGGTTTGGCCAATTGGGTGAATGGAGATGTGGGCAGTAGCGATTGGATTGATGAGGAGGAAAAAATGCTGGGCGTCCAAATTGCGGGGCTGTTTAACAGTGCCGACAATGTCAGAGCAGTACAAGTGGCTGGCTTGGCCAATTTTACGAAAGCCGGATTCTCCGGTGTCCAGACGGCAGGCCTAGGCAACTATGTAGGAGCCGATGCGAAAGGCGTACAAGTGGCCGGACTTTTTAATATAAACGAAGGAGGTGCAGGAAGCCAGGTAAGTGGTTTGGTCAATGCAGCAGAAGATGTAGAAGGCTTTCAAATTGCGGGTTTGTTTAACAAAGGAAAACATGTTAAAGGATTTCAACTGGGTCTGGTGAATGTCTCAGATTCTATTGATGGGACTTCTTTTGGTCTGATCAATTTGGTGAAAGGAGGCAGCAATAGCTACAATCATTGGGAAGTGTCCGGCAATGAATTATTGCACTTGAATGTGAGCTGGATCATGGGAACGCCTACCTTTTACAACCTCTTTCATCTGGGGACCCATTTTGGGCGTGGGATTGATGGTTGGGGAATTGGATACGGACTTGGAACCGCGCAAAAATGGACATCGCGGTCAACTACCAACATTGAACTTTCGGCCATCCACATCAACGAGGGATCCATTATCACTCGCGACTTAAACTTATTGTTGAATTTAAAAATATTATTGAACCGACGAATCGGAAGGAACCAAAGTTTTTTCTTTGGTCCAACCTTAAACGTCATGCTCTCTAAATTATCCGATCCAGAACAGAACACTTATGGTTCCCAACTGGTTCCTTACACCATTTTTAGTGGGCGCTTTTCAGGAAACGAGGCCACGCGTATTCTAAACTGGGTCGGCTTTAGCGTTGGATTTCGATTCTGATTACTAGTCAAAAAAGACAATCAAACGAGGCGGTAGATTTCCCAGATGGGAGATCAACACAGTATTTATTGCCCGCAATGGCTGGGTGATGACCCAACCCATTATTTTTT